>JAJRTT010000010.1 GCA_024278155.1 Bacteroidota bacterium
TACAAATTCCTTCATCTCTTCGCTAAACCCGCCGGGTGCATCGTACCATGATTGGATCATCCCTTGCATAACCGAAACATTCGGGTTTTTCCCTTTATAGATAACACGGTCGCCATTGTCATCCAAAACAGGGTTCCCAAGTGAATCCAATTGATATATCGGGGGGGTGGGAACAAGGAGTTTATTCAAATCAAACGAAAAACGGAAGGAGTTATAATCATCTATATCTATTTCCATCGAAACACCAAGCCTGAAATTTGTCGGGATAAAATCCTTTGCCTGGTCATCATCGGAATAGGATATTTTTGACCCAATATTTGAAACATTTATCCCCCAGTCAAGGTTCGCAGACTTCAATCCATTAATACTCAAAGGCTGGGTATGATATACGGCAATGTCCGTTGCAATGGAGGTTCCGGGCTTGGTCGCCGTTCCCTGTACAAATTGCCCTTGCGTCAGGTTCGAATAAATAAAGCGGGCCGAAACCGCTCCCGAAAACCTATCGGAAAACTTACGTGCATAGTTTCCATCTACCGAAAACTCATTGGGCCGGTAGTTTCCAATTGTTTCACCTTGTATATCGGTAAAAGTAATATCGCCAAGGGAGAAGAACTTCAACGAACCACTAACGGTCGATTTGTCATCTATCCTTTTAAATCCGGTCAGGTAGGCCAGGTTGATATCGTTCACCAACTTTCTTAACCAAGGGCTGTAGGAAACCGCAAATCCCATATCGGAATCGATAAAAGCATATTTTGCAGGGTTCCAGTGCATTGAATTGGCATCAGGTGCAGTAGCTCCACCAACTTCGCCCATACCGCCCGAAGTGGCATCGGGGCCGATCATTAGAAAAGGTACGGCAGTAGTAATGGTATTTTGTGATTGCTGTCCGATATAATTTGGCGTATCTTGTGCAATAACCTGTAAAGTGCTGAAAAGGACAACTCCCACAAATAAAACAATAATCTTCTTCATTTGATTTTCTATTAATTAAAGTGTTAAGATTTGAACGTGCAAAGGTAATTATATTTTACATAGCCCCGCATTTGCGGGATTGTTTTTTGGAAAAAAGCGAAACCCATACGGTTCATAAGTAAGCTTTTGGGATTTTGTTTAATTTTACAGATTATTAAACTGTTATAAATTGTATTTATTGCACATTCTTAAAGATTCTGTAAATAATTATGTATAAAATTCTTTATCTAATTGCAGGGGGCGCTATCGGTACGGGAGCAAGGTATTTTGTATCCGGGATTGCCCAAAAATATATGGGCAGCGGGTTTCCCTGGGGAACACTTATAGTCAATGTTTCGGGAGCTTTTGTAATTGGCCTGATTTGGGGATTGTTCGAGACCGTTGAAATCCGTTCAGGGTTCAGGATATTTGTTTTTATCGGTATTCTTGGGGGCTTCACCACCTTTTCGTCCTATGCCCTGGAAACCATGAACCTTTATAAGCAAGGGGAAATAAAGATGGCCGTTTTCAATATCCTTGTAAACAATATATTGGCCATCGTACTTGTGTTTGTTGGGTTTATGGCAGCAAGGGGAATAATTGGGATTCTGAAATAAACAAGACAGTGGCACTACAATATGGGATTACTGGAACAAATTAACTAATGTAAAAATATAAAACCATGAAACTACCAGAAGAGGGTTACCTGTTACGGATTTTTATCGGGGAAAACGATTTCCACAAAGGACATCCATTGTACGAGGCCATTGTTACGAAGGCACGTGAAATGAATTTTGCCGGGGCAACGGTACTTCGCGGCATCATGGGTTTTGGGGCCGAAAGCCGGATACACACCACGAAAATCCTGCGCCTTTCCGATGATCTCCCCATAATAATTGAAATAGTTGACACCAAAGAAAAAATCGACGAACTCATCCCATGGCTCGATGAAGTTGTACTTGAAGGCCTTATCACCCTTGAAAAGATGAAGGTGATCAAATACCGGCACAGCAAATAACGTTCTGCTTAGTAACTTGCTCTTGACGTTTTCTTAAAGCCATTGGCCCAACCCCTTTTATAATTCTTTCTTGCGCAATAGCACAACAACCAATACCGCCAATACAAATACAAGAATGCTCCCAAACAAAATAACTGTCCGGTAATTCCTGATTTCCGATTCAAAGGGGTTTTTTTCAGGTTGAAGCACCCGCTCCCCGATCACTTCCACCGGAACTTTCTTTCCCGTAATAGAATCGTAAAGCAGGGCATACTTGCGGATATAATAGGATGCACTGTCATAATTGTCCTTTGATGACCAAACCATGGCAAGCTGGTGGTAGTTTTCCATTATTTCGGCCCTGGCACCAATTTCTTCAGCAATTTCAAGGCTTTGCATAAAATACTGGACGGCATCTGAATATCGTTTTTTATGTACGAGGTTCATCCCGATCAGCGTAAAGGTCTCTGCCGTGTTTCTCTTGTCCTTCATTTCTTCACTTAACTTTAGCGACTGGAAATAATAGTCGATGGCTTTGTCATGCAATCCTTTTTGTTCAAATGCTTCACCGACCAACTGAAGGCTTTCCATCATGCCTGTCTTATCATTTATTTTTTCACGGATAAGGATTGCCCGGATCAAATAGTCAAGGGCTTCGTTGGGTCTTTGAAGGTTCAGGAAATTGGCGCCTAAATTATTCAGGCATATCCCTTCAGCCCGTTTATTGTCTGCTCCTATTGCCATTTCCAATGCTTCCCTGTTTTTTTGGACAGCTTGATGGATATCCCCGTTCTTCTCATAAACCGCGGCAATGTTTGTCAACAACCCACTCATTTTCCCCTTGTTCCCAAGCTCCTTGAAAATAGCCAGTGCATCCCGAAAATAATCAAGGGCAAGGGGATAGTCGGCAAGGGAATAATACACATCGCCAATATTATGATAAGACATGGCAACACCTTCATCATCCCCAAGTTCCATATCAATCTCAAGGGATTTCTTGTAAAGTCCCATGGCTTTCTGATAATCCCCCTGCAATTGGTAAATAAGGGCCAGGTTGTGATTACATGCCCCCATTCCCGTTTTGTCCCCCAATGAGCTGTATATGGAGAAAGCCTGTTGGTAATAAGCTATCGCGTTTTCATAATCACCGGTAAGGTACTTCACGACCCCCATGTTTTTGATGGCCTTTGCCCTGCCGTTTTCATATCCCAGTTTTTCAGCTTCATCGGCTGCAAGCCTGGCAAAACCGAAAGCTTCTTCACGGTCGTTGTCCCAAACAGACTTCGAGAGCTCGTTCAGCAAATCCACTTTTTCAATGCCGTTCGCATACTGCAATTTCGCTTTCATCTGGGGGATATCCGTAGCAAGCACATCATGGGAGCTTAAAAACCAAAGCGCAAGAACCACTGCCAGCAGTTGCCCGGTAATTGATTTCCCGTAAATCGTTAGTTCCGTATGTCTTGATCCCAAGTTCATTTATCCTCTTTTGTCCATCGTTATTTCAAACATATATAAGGCTTGATCTTCTCGTATAATTCCTCATAAATCAAATTGGCATTTTTCAATTGTTCCGTATCGGTATAATTTCCGATTTCCTTTCTGTATTTGACAATTGACTTGGCAAGATAAAACTCAATGTAAGGATGTTTTATCAACTGCTTGATGCCCGCCTCATTGATATTGATCTTTTGGATACCATTGTTTCCCACATAAATATTTTCAGCTATTCCATGGAACCGGAGGCTATCCATCCCATAAACCTCGTACAGCTGTTCAATTGAGGAGAAGCCGCCCAACCTTTCCCTGTATTTTACGATGCGGCGGGCATATGACGGCCCAATCCCTCTCAATTGCTGCAAATCAAGCGTATCTGCCGAATTAATGTCCAACAATAAGTCATTTGCGATTATTTTTTTACTGAACACCTTTATGGTATCTTTCTTAATATTGATATAAGGTTCAAGCGCATTGAATTCATTTTCACGCATACCGTAGATGTTTTTCAAATCCTCGCTTTTATAAAATTTTCCGCCTTTGTCACGATAATTAATGATTGTCCTGACAAGTTTTTTGCGCAAACCCATGGAAAGCCACGCTTCCCCGTCCAACTCATTGGGGTCAAACGGGAAGGGATGGATTTCAACAATTTCGGGTTTATATTCCGGTTTCCCCTTCTTTTGCCCTTCAATTTGTATATAGGGTTAAAGTACTGCAAACTCTTCCTTGCTGATCCCATAGATTTTCTTCAGGTCATCCTTTTTGTAAAAACGCCCACCCTTGGCTTCGTAGTTTTTGATGGTTTTTATTTGCCTGTTGGTCAATCCCAATTCTTTCCATTTATTTGGGGGCAAATTATTTGGATCGAATGGAAAGGGGCGCAAATTGGAAATATCGGGTTTATTATAACTTCGAATGGAACTGAGTGAATCGCTGATCCGTTTCTGCGATTCTTCAAATTCACGCACTTCCTTTTCAAAACCGGAAAAGTCAATATTATCTTCCCTAAAGAAATAGGGGAGCAAAAGATTTATCAAAAGGAGTACGGCCAACAGCAAAAACAAGGCAACAATCCCTCCCCTTTCAATCCTGTTGAAGTTGAAGTAATTCTTTATTTGCCGTTTAATGGAAGACACCTTTTTATATTAGTTTACCCTGGTTTTGTTCTTTATTTAAGCAAGAAAAAAAAACCTCTAAGGAAAGAGGGAGTATATCCTTTAAGCCTTTTCCCCCTCCCCCTACTTATAAGCCTTGATCTCACCGTTTTTCAATTTCCTCCAGTAATCGTTCAAATCCCTTCTCACTTCAGGTGCAAGGATCAACAGGCCCAGGATATTGGGAACCGCCATGGAAAGGATCATCATATCGGAAAAGTCCATAACAGACCCTAAATTAGAGGAAGACCCAACAACAACAAACAAAAGGAAAAGGACGAAATAGAAATATTTGGCCACATTCCTGCTTTTGAAATATTTTTCGGAAAAATCGCCAAAAAGATAATCAAAGCCCTTTAGGCCATAGTACGACCAGGAAATCATCGTGGAAAATGCAAACATAAAAATAGCTACGACCAATACATATGGAAACCACGAAATAACGGATGAAAAAGCTTTGGAAGTCAATTGTGCGCCTTCGAGGTGAAGAGAGTTTTCATAAGTCCCTGTAAAAATAAGGACCAAAGCCGTCATGGTACAAATCACCACCGTATCCACAAAAGGTTCGAGCAGGGCCACAAAACCCTCGGTGACCGGAGTATCGGTTTTTACTGCCGAGTGTGCAATGGCCGCACTGCCCACGCCCGCTTCATTGGAAAATGCTGCCCGCTGGAAACCCACGATCAAAACCCCAAGAAACCCTCCTTTTAAAGCATCGGCATCAAAAGCCCCGTCCCAGATCAAGCGGAAAGCTTCGCCGGTATGGCTGATGTTCATAAAGATAATCACCAATGCCGCACCCACATACACCACGGCCATAATCGGCACTATCTTATCTGTAACTCTGGCGATACTCTTAATTCCACCTATGATAACAATTGCGACAAGAATTGCCATTATTACCCCAAACTCAAAACCATAGTTTGAAATCCCGGGAGCCACATAAGCAAATTGCGCAAAGGCCTGGTTTGCCTGGAACATATTGCCACCTCCAAAGGAAGCCCCGATCACAAGAACGGCAAACACGAATGCGAGCACAGCACCAAAACCTTTCATCCCTTTCTTCTTCAGGCCATCGCGCAAGTAGTACATTGCACCACCTGAAACAACCCCGTTTTCATCGATCTTGCGGTATTTCACGCCGAGCGTGCATTCCGTGAATTTGGAAGCCATTCCCAACAAACCCGCAACGATCAACCAGAAAGTGGCACCAGGCCCGCCAATGGAAATGGCCACGGCCACGCCCGCAATATTCCCAAGCCCGACCGTAGCCGAAAGGGCAGTCGTTAAAGCCTGAAAGTGTGTCACCTCGCCTTTATCGTTCGGATCATCATATTTCCCGCTCACCAATTGGATGGCATGTTTGAAGCCCCTGAAATTAATGAACCGCATAAAAACCGTAAATGTTACGGCCCCCAAAACCAGCCATACCACTATAAAAGGGATATGTCTTTCAACAGGGTTCCCATCGGCATCAAGAACAATTTTTCCGGCTTCGTCATGGATTACGGGATCATGGGCCCCAAAAAACTCAAACGGGTCGAAAAACAAAAAATCGCCCAACACTTCCACGGCGGGCGCAAATGCCCGATCGACACGGTCGCTCAATGTAAGTCCTTCCGATGTCCGGGAATCCCGTTCACCCGGCAACTCATTGCCAGTAGTGGCCCGAAGTGTATCCTGGGAAGCAGATGATTTTGAAAAAGCCTGGGGTGTAATAAATAAAATTGCAAAAAACAATGGAAGTAAAAGTCTTTTAACCATAGGGATTTTATTATAATGAACCGATTTAAAAACGACGGCTAATTTAGCAAAAGTATCTTTTGAAAAATGATTGCCAAGCCAAATATAATTTAAAGCAGGATATTTATAAATGAAATAGCGTGTTAAAACCCGTTTTTGGATTCATCGAAAAAGAAACTGCAAGGTTTTTCATAATGTTTTTTCAAAAGTAATCATGTTTTCCAAATATGAAATAGTTTACTTCAATTTTTTAGTTCGATCTTTGGCAAGTTAATAGTCATTCGTAAACCA
>JAJRTT010000067.1 GCA_024278155.1 Bacteroidota bacterium
GCTGTTTGCGAGCTATAAATACACGCTACAAGCTTTTATGAAAGCCAAGCTGAAAACCGCCTTTGATTTTGTATTGCACATTTCCATTGTCTGGATCGCCAGCAGCGAACTATTGCACTGGATGGACATTGCCGAATCAAATCAATCGTATAAACTTGGGCTGAGCATACTTTGGGGCGTATATTCCCTCCTGCTCATTTCCCTTGGGATATGGAAAAGGAAAAAGCACCTGCGCATCAGTGGCATTGTACTGTTTGCCATTACGCTGATCAAATTGATCTCATATGACATCACGCACCTCAATACGATTTCACAAACCATTGTTTTTGTCTCCCTGGGGATTCTGCTTTTGATAATTTCGTTTCTTTACAATAAATACAAGTATATTATTTCGGATAAAAATGAAAACTAAACTGATTGTTTTTTACTGATAGCAGGTACTTCGGGGTCATTTGCACAAATGGGCGACTATGGCCATAAAAGGGAATTGCAGGGCGATTCGGCCCTATGGCACAAAATAGTTTTACTGGATGGGGTTTTCGGAAAAACAAAAGACAATCTTTCCGACATGCGGGTTTTCGGGATCACGGAAAACGGGGACACTATCGAAGCCCCCTACCTGCTTGAAATTGACAGGGGGAAAACGGAAAGCAATAATGTGAATTTCAAGTTGATAAACCAATCCCGCGACAAGAGAGGTTATTATTTCACGTTTGAACTACCTGCCGAAAAGAACGAATTCGACTTTCAGGAAAAAGTTTTGCAAAATATCAAAATCACCATCCAAAATTATGACAATGAAGCTTTGAAAATTGGGGACATCGGGGCAAAGGCCGCAGTCCATTATTTGACGGCCCGTTTTTCAAAACCAGCCCGGTATTATCTCGTTTATGGAAACCCCAATGCAAACAAGCCCCATTACGACATAGGCCATTTTTCGGATAAAATACCCGATAATCCCACAAACCTGCAAGTTGGTGAAGAGAAACCCATTTACAAAA
The DNA here is from genome assembly GCA_024278155.1 of Bacteroidota bacterium. GTDB lineage: Bacteria > Bacteroidota > Bacteroidia > Bacteroidales > JAADJA01 > JAADJA01. The sequence goes on from JAJRTT010000067.1 coordinate 1,002, forward strand.
ACAATCCCCCAAAAACGGAAGCCTTGTTCAAGAACAAAACCTGGTTATGGGCGGTAATGGCAATTGTTGTTTTGCTGCTTGGGTGGTTTTCGATCAGCATGATAAAAAAGAAATAGAATTGCAAAATGTAAATTGAAAAGCCGTTTCCTGATTGGAAACAGCAGTAAAGCACCCCAACATATTGTTACAACTGTAACTTTAGTGCCTTTTCAAGCAAACACTTAGTTATCCCAAACCATACCTTTCTATTTCAGTCTTTAGCAAAGTTTATCTAAAGTTATATTTTAATTTACGGATAGAAAGCAAAGGAATCTTCCCACCTGTCACAACACCTATCCAAATTTATTATTAATCAAGTATTTAGCAAAATATACACACGCGAACATAAGAAAACTACATAAATACAGATTTGTTTACAATCATAACCTTTTTAAATTTACCCCTTAAGTAAAAAATGATTACATTTGTAAACTTTAATTTTCATGCTTAGTATTAATTAAAAGGTAATTTAGGATTGAAAAGCAAGCTTATTCAATTAAATAATTAACAAGGAAATGATAAACCGGATACAGTTAATCTTAAAAACAAAGAACCTATCCCCTACCCGATTTGCAGATGCGATCCAGGTGCAACGATCGGGGATTTCGCACATCCTTTCGGGAAGGAACAAACCCAGTCTCGATTTCATGATGAAGATACTTTCCACCTACCCCGAAATAAATCCCGACTGGTTATTATTTGGAAAAGGGGAAATGTTCCTGTCATCTAAAAAGAAAAAAACGAAGGATGAAATTATTCCTGAAGTGGGGAAAACCGATTCGAGCCAGATAGTAAAAGATGAAGATCCGCCAGAATACAAAACCACTCCAAAACAGATTAAGGGCAAAAAAGAAAAAAGTGGGATAGAAAAAATCATTGTCTTTTACAATGATAATTCGTTTGAGGAATACTCGCCACGATAAAAAAAACAGGATATTCCTTTCTTTCGGAACATCCTGTTTATATTATCGGTTTGGCAAATACCCGGTCATACTGAGCTTGTCGAAGTATGACCATTTCCTTTTAAAATTTCTCCAAATCAGAAAAGAAAAAGTCCCCTTCGATAATAGCATTCTCATCGCTGTCGGACCCATGAACGGCGTTCATCCCAAGGTCGGTACCGTATTCGGCACGGATAGTCCCGGCTTCGGCCTCTGCCGGATTGGTGGCACCGATATAATTACGGTATGCCTCAACTGCATTCTCCTTTTCAAGAATTGCGGCCACGATTGGCCCTGATGACATAAACTCTGTCAGTTCGCCATAGAAAGGGCGTTCTTTATGGATCTCATAAAATTTCTTTGCCTGTTCCAATCTAAGGTGCACCATCTTCATGGCTGCTACCCTAAATCCACCTTCGGCGATTTTCGCCATGATCGGGCCGATATAGCCTTTTTTAACGGCCGTGGGCTTGATCATTGTAAATGTTGTTTTTCCTGTCATTTTGTTCATTGTTGTATAGGCATTTTGTTTCAAATGCCCTTGTTAATGTATGTTTTGCTATTTGGGCACAAAAATAGAAAAAAATATAGTCGCGATACGCTTGGGTGTGCAACATGTTACACTTTGTTGCCCCTAAGTCGCCTTCACTGGTTTTCAGGTTTTTCTCTTTTCCTCCTCCCTTCCAGCCTGCCATAGGTTTATCCGGCGGACGGGCAGGGATGGGGGCTAAACAGGAAAAGAAAGGTTTTAATTTTATGCCATTTATCGTCCAAACCATAATTTCTTTACTTTTGCGCATCAAAATCTTGACTGAATGGCTGCATTGGATTTTTCCGAAATAAAACCCCTTCTTTCCACCAGGAAGAAAATACTTATTGTTGGACATACGAACCCTGACGGGGACGCACTGGGCTCTTCCCTTGCTTTGTACAATTTCCTAAAGGCAGAAAACTTTGAATTGTCGGTGATGGTGCCCACCTCCTACCCCGGTTTCCTTGCCTGGATGCCCGGACAGGAAAACATCAGGGTTTATGAAAAGGAAAAGGGAGTTTGTGATCGTATCTTTGATGAGGCCGAAGTCATTTTTTCGCTGGACCACAATTCCCCTTCGCGCTTAGGGGTTGCCACTAAAGCTTTCGGGAAGTCAAAGGCCTTGAAAATCATGATCGACCACCATATCGACCCTGACAAAAATTCCTATGACCTTGTTTTTTCCACTACGGAAACAACCTCGACCTCCGAACTTATCTATGATTTTTTGGCACAATACGACCCGGCCCAAATTAGCAGGGAAGTTGCAGAGTGCATTTATGTTGGGATTATGACCGATACGGGTTCGTTCAGTTATGCCTGCAATTACGAAAAAACGTACCGGACCGTGGCCGAGCTTTTCAAACTGGGGATAGATGGTGTTAACATCCACCGCCGGGTTTACGATACTTTTTCTGAAAGCAGGATGCGTTTGTTGGGTTATTGCCTGAGCGAAAAGATGGTGGTCGTGCAAAAACTGAACACGGCCTATATCTCACTGACGAAGGAGGAACTGGAGCGTTTTGATTTCCAGTCGGGGGATACCGAGGGCGTGGTGAACTATTCATTGGCCATCAAAGGGATAAGGTTGGCCGCACTGTTTACGGAGAAAGAAAACAAGATCAGGATTTCGTTCCGCTCTGCCGGCAAGTTCGATGTAAATGTTTTTGCCAACAAACACTTCGAAGGCGGCGGGCACAGAAATGCGGCCGGTGGCGATTCGTTTCTCCCCATGGACGAAACATTGCAGAAGTTCGAACGTTTGCTCAGGGATTATGAAGAAGAGCTTTGTTCATAGATTTGGAACAGGCAGTTGATAAAACCTGTTGGGTCGAAGCAAGAATGGGCGATGGCGACCCGACAGCTTGAAAAAAGGGAAAAGGGTAAGAGGTTGCTAACTGTTGCATACTCCGTAATTACATACAGAGCCAGCAAGAAAACACCAGATTTGTAATAAAAACAAAAAAGCAATCCCGAAGCTTCGGGACAAAAAACCAAATAAATATCAATTTGCAAATAAATAAAATTCAAACGTTTGTAGAATTGGGGGTATTTGTACACGCACTATTATCGATTTAAAACTGATGGAAACCGATTCATCAATGATTGTTAAAACAATGTAAAAAGGGGCATCATTCCCCGGTTAATAAATGAAAATAGATATTACAATCCTGGCATATATGTTCTTGGGCTTATTGTTAAGCTCACTCTTCATTTCCTGCGGTGAAGATCACAAACCCAGGCACAATCCCAACTCAAAGGAACTAAAAGAAACCTTGATGAAGGTGAACAAAAACCTTGTGGGATCGGAAAACCAGGCTATTGAGCAATATATAAAAAGGTATGGCTGGGAAATGGAAAAAACGGGAACGGGCTTGAGGTATATGATCTACAAACATGGCAAAGGCGAAAAAGCGGCATTCGGCAAAATTGCAAAACTTAACTACAAGGTAGGCTTGCTGGATGGAACAAAGTGCTATTCATCAAGCGAAAACGGGCCCAAGGTTTTCAGGATCGGCAAGGGTGGGGTCGAGAGTGGATTGGAGGAAGGAGTTTTATTTTTGCACGTGGGCGACCGAGCAAAATTTATATTACCTTCGCACCTTGCTTTTGGGCTGGTGGGCGATTCAAAAAAAATCCCGGCCAAGGCCGTATTGGTATATGATATTGAGTTAATTGAGTTAAAATAAATAAAAACGAAAAAATGAAAACGATGAAAATTTCGGCAGTTGCGATGGGTATTGTTGCTGCCATGTTCCTAATGAATTCTTGTGGCGAAATGCCTGGAGCAAAAAAAAGTGTTAGCCTTGACAACGAATTGGACAGTGTGAGCTATGCAATTGGTGTGGATATTGGACAGAATATCAAAGGCCAGGGTTTTGACGAAATCAATGCCGAGGCAGTTGCCAAAGGTTTTGATGACATCTTTAAAGAAAACGAAACATTGATGTCGAAGGAAGATGCCAACGCTTACGTACGCGAATACTTCCAAAAGATAGTGAAAAGAAAAGCCGATGCCAACCTGAAGGCTGCCGAAGATTTCCTGAAAGAAAACGGGACGAAAGATGGTGTGGTGACCACAGAAAGTGGATTGCAGTACAAAGTGGTAAAGCAAGGGACAGGCCCGGTACCAACCGCCGAAGACAAAGTTACCGTTACCTATAAAGGGACACTTATTGACGGTACTGAATTTGACAGTGCCGATTCCACCAATCCGGCCTCATTCCCGGTTGGAGGTGTAATAAAAGGATGGACAGAGGCCTTGCAGCTTATGCCCGTTGGCTCAGAATGGGTACTCTATATCCATCCCGACCTTGCATATGGTGAACATCCGCGCCAGGGCAGCCCCATTGGGGCAAATGAGATGCTCACTTTTGAAATCGAACTGCTTTCCATCGACAAGAAATAATCAACAGAATAAAATAATTAAACTCATAACAGAATGAACTTACACGAATATCAGGGAAAGGCCCTGTTAAAATCATTCGGGGTAACTGTTCCGGAAGGGGTTGTTGCATATTCGCCCGATGAAGCTTACGAAGCAGCGAAAAAGCTGACCAAACTTACGGGGACTACCAAATGGGCCATAAAGGCACAAATCCATGCCGGTGGGCGGGGCAAAGGCGGTGGGGTAAAAATCGCCAAGAACATTGACGAGGTGATGGATTACGCCGAACAAATTATCGGTATGCAGCTGATAACGCCACAGACAGGTGCAAAAGGCAAATATGTGAACAAAATCCTGATCGAGCAAAACGTTTATTACCCGGGCGAATCGGAAACCCAGGAATATTATATGTCCATCCTCCTCAACCGTCAAAGTGGGAGGAACATGATCATGTATTCCCCCCGTGGCGGGATGAATATTGAACAGGTAGCGGCAGAAACCCCAGAGGAAATTTTCACAGAGGAAATCGACCCTAAGGTGGGGATCCAGCCTTTTCAGGCAAGAAAGGTGGCTTTCAACCTTGGGCTGAGCGGAATTGCTTTCAAACAAATGGTGAAATTCGTAATGTCTCTCTACAAAGCTTATGTGGGCGTGGATGCTTCTTTATTTGAAATCAACCCCGTCATTAAAGCTGCCGATGATAAAGTATTTGCAGCAGATGCCAAAGTGGTGATCGACAACAATTCCCTTTTCCGCCACCCCGACATCCTTGAACTGCGGGATTTTAGCGAAGAAAACAAAACCGAAGTAGAAGCCAGCCGCTACGACCTGAGTTATGTGAAACTGGATGGGAACGTGGGCTGCATGGTGAACGGCGCCGGATTGGCAATGGCCACAATGGACATTATCAAACTGAGTGGCGGGGATCCGGCCAACTTCCTCGACGTAGGGGGCGCAGCTGATTCAAAGCGCGTGGAGAAAGCTTTCAGGATTATTTTGAAAGACCCCAACGTAAAAGCCATCCTTGTCAATATTTTTGGTGGTATCGTAAGGTGCGACAGCGTTGCACAAGGTGTTGTGGACGCTTACCATCGGATCGGGAAAATAAAAATCCCCATCATCGTAAGGCTCCAAGGGACCAATGCCGAAGAAGGCAAGGAAATCATCGACAAATCCGGTTTAAAGGTACACTCCGCTATCCGCCTGCACGAAGCAGCCGAAAAAGTGAAAGAGGTACTGGGCTAAACCACAAAGGTTACCGTAAGAACAGAAAGGGCATTTATTGCCCTTTTTTTTTGCCTTGGATATTTTTATTCGCACAAGGATTTGTGGTTGGCCATTGTTTTTTAAGTAAATTTGCAACTCAAAAACATATAATTCACTTTTCTATGATACGAAAAAACGACCGGCAATTTATTGCCAAATCACTAATTGTTGTTTTATTGGCATTTTCTGCCATCACCTCTTGCAAAGAAGACAAGGCAATAAAACTTCCTCCACCCAGTATTAAGGTTGTGGAAGTGATCCAAAAAGACGTTCCCCTTTATGAAAAATTCGTGGGACAGGTTTATGGCGCAAAAGACATCCCCATCCGTGCCAGGGTTGAAGGCCTTTTGGAAGGGATACATTTTAAAGAAGGTTTCAAGGTAACCAAAGGGCAATTATTGTATTCCATTGACCCATTGCCCTTTCAGGCAAAAGTCAATGCCCAGAAAAGCAACCTCGCAGAAGCAAAAACCATGTTGGTAAAGGCTAAAAGCGACCTGGACCGGTACAAGCCCCTTGCCAAAAAAAATGCGGTGAGCCAAAGCGACCTTGATGCCAAACAAGCACTGTATGATGCGGCTGTGTCCTCTGTTAATGCGGCAAAATCAAACCTCCGATCCGCTGAAATCGAATTGGGGTATTGTCAGATTTATTCCCCCCTCAACGGTATCATTGGAAAAACCCTGGCAAGGGTCGGTGATTTTGTGGGCCGCGAGCCCAACCCGGTTATTTTGAATATGGTATCTGAAACCGACAATGTCCGTGTAACGTTTTTCCTGACCGAATCGGATTACCTTTACATTGCACGCGAATATAGGGTTGACATCAAGGCTGATGCAGAGGGCAATTTGAAACAGGAAGACAAGGTAAAACTGGAATTGATACTTTCTGATGGCCGTACATATAAGCATACCGGCACTGTGGATTTTATCGATCGCGGTGTGGACGCTACCACGGGAAGTATCCTTGTTCAGGCAACTTTTCCCAACCCTGAATTTCTATTGCGGCCGGGCCTTTATGCCAAAGTAAAAGTGAAAATGAGAACGGTTAAAGATGGTTTGTTGATCCCCAACAGGTGCATAATGGAATTGCAGGGCCAGTATTCCGTATATGTTGTAAATGCCGAGAATAAAATTGAAACACGTCAGATTAAAACCGAAGCACGTATCGGGGATATGCAACTTGTAAGGGAAGGGTTGAAACCAGGCGACAAAGTTGTCTTGGAAGGCCTTCAGAAAGTTTCGGGCGGAATGGAAATAAAACCCATAATCACAAACTTTACCAGTAAAAGTGAGAGTCAATAGGATTTGGGGGGATGCGTTCGGCCCCTGGGAAAGTTAAGGCGCACGGCCGTGCATCCCCACATCCCAAATATACATAATAATTTCGACCAACATAATTTCAACACAGATATAAAAACACAATCCCGCAATGGCAGAAGATAAAGGAAATTTTTTCGTCCATAGGCCCATCGTTGCAATGGTTATTGCCATAATCATTGTAATTGTTGGCACTATTTCGCTCATTGGTTTGCCCATTGAGCAATACCCAAACCTTACACCTCCTATTGTTCAGGTAAGGGGCACTTTCACCGGGGCCAATGCAATTAATGTTGAAGAGTCGATGGCAACCCCATTGGAGCAGGAGATCAATGGGGTCGATAATATGATTTATATGAAATCGACCAATGCCAACGACGGCACCATGGTGATCGACATTTCGTTCGATGTGGGGACTGACCCGGACATGAACACGGTATTGGCCCAGAACCGGGTTTCGGCAGCAACGGCAAAGCTACCTGAAGCTGTGAAGAAATATGGTGTTTCCACCCAAAAATCACTTCCCAGTATGCTCATGCTGGTCACCCTGACTTCTGACGGACGATATAACCAGGATTTCCTTGGGAATTATGCGCTTATCAATATCAAGGACCAACTGGCAAGGATAAAGGGAATTGGCCGTGTGGACGTTTTGGGCGCATCCGATTATTCCATGCGTATCTGGATAAAACCCGACCGCCTTTCCCAGATGGGCCTGACCGTCCCGGAAATCATCAGTGCAATTAACGAACAAAACCTCATTGTTCCTGGAGGGAAATTTGGGGCCGAACCTGCCCCACCGGGAACGGAATTTACTTACACGGTCCGGTTGCCCGAGCGTTTTAATTCCCCAAAAGCCTTTGGGGATATCGTTGTAAGGACACAACCCGATGGCTCCCAGATCAAGCTCAAAGATGTGGCCACCATCAACCTTGGTGTTGAGACCTATAACATGATCCCAAGGCTTAACGGTGAAACAGCAGCCATTGTGGCACTTTACCAGGCACCGGGCTCAAATGCCGTGGAGCTTGCCGATAATGTGAGGACAGAAATGGAAAACCTGGCAAAGCTTTTTCCCGAAAGCATAAAATATGATGTCTCCATGGACACTACCGCCCCTATTACAGCGGGCATTAAAGATATTGTCGTTACATTGATCATCGCATTGGTATTGGTAATCCTTGTTGTGTTTATTTTTATCCAGGACTGGCGGGCAACGCTTATCCCGACCCTGGCCATCCCCGTTTCCCTTGTTGGGGCATTTATTTTCTTTCCGGGTTTGGGGTTCACCATTAATGTGTTGTCATTGCTCGGATTGGTGCTTGCCATTGGGATTGTGGTAGATGATGCCATCGTTGTAGTGGAGGCTGTTCAGGTGAATATTGCCAAGGGCATGACGGCCAAAGAAGCCACCCTCGATGCGATGCGGAAAGTTACGGCCCCGGTAATTGCCACAACGCTTGTGTTGGTGGCCGTGTTTATCCCTGTGGCCGGGATGGCCGGTATCACGGGCATACTCTACCAACAATTTGCCATTACCATTGTGGTTTCGGTTATCGTTTCGTCCGTAAATGCACTTACCCTCAGCCCCGCCCTTTGCTCGATATTGTTAAAAGAACCCAAGCCTTACAAAGGCCCTCTTGGATGGTTCTTTGGGAAATTCAATAAATGGATGGACAAAAGTACCGACTCGTATATGGGCTTTACGAATATCGTGGCGAGAAAACTGAAAAGGAGCATTGTGTTTATCGTACTGATGACCATTGGTGCGGGCATATTTGGCACATTGGTGCCAGGCGGTTTTATCCCCGAGGAAGACATGGGGTATTTCTTTGTGAACGTGCAATTGCCCAATGCGGCCTCTATCCAGCGTTCGGACGTGATCACCAAACAAGTGGAAGAAATACTCATGGGCTTTGAGGAGGTTGAATATGTAACAACAGCAACCGGATACAGTATTTTATCGGGCGCCATGACTTCCAATACCGGTTTCTTGTTCATCTCGCTCAAAAAATGGGACGAAAGGGAATATACGGCAGCGGAATTGATCAATCAGATCAACCGTAAACTTTATAGCATTAAAGGGGCACAGGTCTTTGCCTTTGGCCCTCCGGCAATCCCCGGGCTGGGGAACGGCTCCGGTTTCAGCATCATGCTTCAGGACAAAGGGGGGAACAGTCCCGAATACTTGTCGAAAAATGCGATCAAGTTTTTGAAGGTAGCCAACGAACGGCCCGAAATAGGCAGGGCCACGACCACTTTTCAGGCCTCGGTGCCACAAAGGTATATGGATATCGACAAAGAGAAAGCCCTGAAACTCGGCATCCGCCTGAACGATTTATATACCACAGTGGGCGCTTTTATGGGCGGTGCCTATGTAAACGATTTTACCCGTTTCGGACGATTGTACAAAACCTATATCCAGGCAGAACCGGAATACCGGGTGGATGCGGCACAGTTGAACAATTTCTTTATAAAAAACAAAGACGGGAACATGGTCCCATTGGCAACAGTTGCAACGGTGGGGCCTATATCCGGGCCAGATTACACAACCCGGTTCAACCTTTACCGATCAGTGGAAGTCACGGGAGGCCCTGCAGAAGGATATACCTCGACACAGGCAAGGGAAGCCTTGCGGGAGGTGGCCGAAGAAACCCTCCCCCACGATATGAGTTATGCCTGGAATGCCATGTCGTACCAGGAAAACAAAGCTTCCGGTTCACTCGGTGTGATCCTCACGTTTTCACTCGTTTTCGTGTTCCTGATCCTTTCGGCCCAATATGAAAGTTGGTCGTTGCCCTTTGCAATCCTTATGGGCACTCCCTTTGCCATTTTTGGGGCGTTGTTTGCCTTGTGGGCGGCCAGGTTGTTCAGCCCAACATTTGAGAACAATATTTTTGCCCAGGTATCTTTTGTGATGCTTATTGGGATGGCGGCCAAAAATGCCATCCTGATCGTTGAATTTGCCAATGACGAATTTAAAAAAGGACTGAGCCTGTTCGATGCGGCCATTGTTGCGGCCAAGTCAAGGTTCAGGCCCATCCTGATGACGGCCTTCTCTTTCATCCTTGGGGTTTTCCCCCTGGTCATCGCAACAGGTTCGGGGGCCGAGGCACGTAAGGTTATGGGGATGGCATTGTTGGGAGGTATGTCACTTGCCACTTTCCTTGGGGTTTTCCTATACCCCATGCTATTTGTCTTTATCGGTAAAATAGCTGGATATGAGAAGAAGAGGGAGCTGGCAATGGAGAAAATTAAAAAGGAATGATGGATGGATGGATGGAATATTGGAAGGATGGAAAGATGGAAGGATGGAAGGAATATTGGAAAGATGGAAAGATGGAAGGATGGAAAGATGGAAGGATGGATGGAAAGATGGAAAAGTGAAAGAAATGGATTTGTAGATTAAGGATTAGGTATAGAAATTATATTAAATTGATTGTTTTATGGAAGATAGAAGAAATGTTAACCGGGGGTTCAAAAAACTCAGGGTCTGGCAAGATTCAATATCCCTTTATGTTTTAACTTATAAAATACTTAAAGCATCTCCTCTTGAACTAAAGAAAATATTTTCAAATGCCATTGATTCATGCCATAGTGTTTCAAGGAATATTGCCGAAGGCTATTGCCGAAAAAGTATAAAAGAGTATTTGCATTTTTTGAACATTGGTCTGGGTTCTTGTGGTGAATTCCATTATTCATATTATAGTTTTTTAAAAGCAAATCAAATTTCCGAGGAAGATTTTGAAGAATTGGATATACTTCATTTTAAAGTTGAAAATCAGTTATTAAAATTAATAGAGTCGATACAAAGTAAGCAGAAAAAAGAAGACTGGAATAGTTCGTTCGTAAAATGATGCCTGCTTTTCCACCAATCCATCATTCCAATATTCCATTATTCCAATCAAACAAAAACATATACAATGAAACATAGCATAATCTACGCCCTATTCCTCCTCCTCGTGATCTCTGGATGCAAGGTGGGACCGGAATTTCAAAGACCGGTAACAAATTCACCGGCAACGTTCAGGTTTGACAGCGAGGCAACACAGGCTGATACGATCATCAACCTCAAATGGTGGGAAATGTTCCAGGACCCAGAATTGAAGGCCCTGATCGACACGGCCCTGGCTCACAACCCCGATGTGCTGATCGCCGCTTCAAGGATTGAAGAAGCCCGTGCGGTAGTGGGCTACAACAAAGCCGACCAATGGCCTTCATTTGGTTATGACGGATCGGGGAACCGGCAGCAACTCAATTTATCACAATTTGGCATTAACGGGCCTATCAATAATTTTTCGGGGGTCGCCAACCTGGCCTGGGAACTCGATTTTTGGGGAAAGTACAGGCGTGCAACGGAAGCTGCCCGTGCCGAATTATTGGCCTCCGATTATAGCCACCGTGCGCTACAAATCAGCCTGATCTCATCAGTGGCCAGCACCTATTTCCTTTTGCTCGATTTCGATGCCCGGCTTGGGATTTCAAAAATGACCATGGAATCGAGAAAAGAATCCATGCGTATAATCGAGGAACGCTATAACGAAGGTATTGTCCCTGAAATCGACCTTAACCAGGCCCAGATACAGGAAGCCATAGCCGCTGCCGCAATCCCTTTTTATGAACGACTTGTTGCCCAAACCGAAAATGCCCTAAGCATATTATTGGGCAACAACCCTGGCTTTATAACACGGAGCCGGAAATTAAAAGATGAAGTCATTCCACCGGAAATCCCATCCGGTATCCCTTCCGCTATCATAGCAAGAAGGCCCGACATCAATGCTGCCGAACAATCGCTCGCCGCACAAAGTGCCCGTATCGGGGTGGCCGTGGCCCAACGCTTTCCATCAATTAGCCTTACGGGGATGCTGGGGGCCGCCAGCAACGACCTTAGCACAATAACCTCGGGAGATGCTTTGATTTGGTCAGTAAGTGGTGGAATCGTTGGCCCGATATTTCAATTTGGCAAAAACAAGCGAAGGGCCGATATTGAACGGCAACGCTTTTACCAGGACAGCCTGAACTATGTGAATACTGTCCTTAGGGCGTTTCAGGAAGTTGAGGATGCCCTGGTCGAAATCAAAACGCTCAATAAAGAGTCCATTGCCAGGGACAGGCAAATGAAAGCTGCGGAAAATGCTTCTATGTTGTCCTATGAAAGATACGATGGTGGCGTAACGAGCTATTTGGAAGTCTTGGATTCCGACAGGTCAAAATTCAATGCCCAACTTGCTGCCGCTGAAGTTTACCAACAGTATTTGAATGCCTACGTTTTCTTGTACAAAGCACTTGGTGGCGGATGGATATCGGAAGAGGAGATGAAACAGGCTGAAGCTGGCAATCAAACGGATCAATAAGAAATAGGTTAATGTTGAACCCTAGGGTTTGCCTTTCCCTTTTTCAAAACGAATACCCGATAGAAGTACTTATCCGGTAATCGGAATTTGCGGCATTCTCCGATGGAGGTTTGCTGTCAAAGTTCTCGTAAAACGAAAGGTTGAAGTACATATCGCTGATTATCGTGATCTTTGCACTGATATTAAAATCGACCCTGTAACGGCCCGGTACCGTAAAACTGGGATAGGCGGTTAAATTTGAGGTAATGTTTATTTCAGGTTCCTGGAAACGGAACAAGCGGTACGACAAGGTAGCTACGCCATCAAGGTTCCAGCGCGACAAGGTAGTGTCGATATTGTATTCCTGATTGACCACAAGGCCTCCAAAAACCATTAAATTATTCGTATTGGTGTGCACCACCTCATTTCCGCCCACAAAAGAGGCCTGCACACGCAATTCGAGCCCCAGCTCCGAATTTTGTTCGCCACTCAAGGCCGTCCCTACAAACCAGGTTTTGCCCAAACGTTTAAAATATGACATGGTGAGGTCGTTCTTTTTTATATCGGATGTTTCGTCCTGGGCGGTCACCAAAGTATTTCCTTTCATGGCCATTTGATAACCACGGTGGACATATCGGATATCGGTGGCCCCACTAAGCTGCGAAAGTGAATTGGCCTTGGCAAAACTATATCCGATATCGACCGTCCCCGTCAGTTTCCTCCAAAAACCGTTTTTGATCGGGATGAATTCCACTACTTCTATCAGAGGGGTCAGGATGGTATCGTTTAATGTGACAATATTGAGGTATTGATCCATATAGGAAGTGTCAAAAGACGCGAACCATCTCCTGCCATTGGAGAGCAATATGTCAAAGCTCTTTCCGGAATAAAAAGTGGATATCTTCTCGTACTTGACCTTTGCGGTGCCCACACCATAGGTTTTATAAGTCAGGAAGCCATACTTATACTGCCTTATTTCCCCCGAAACCCTATCGCCGTTCAGGAAATAAAGGGTATCGTTTTTTTGTGGGTAACCTTTTAGCCCAATGACAAGGAAAAGAAAAAGCATTCCGCTCCTCATAAGAATATTTGGGTACTTGCCCATTGCCAACATTTAAAACCGGTTCAAAAAAACACTCCTGGAACAACTCAATTCCAAGAGGGCGCAAAGATAGGAAATGAAACCCAATTGAAAAATTCTTTCTATTTTTACAAAAATATTTCCTGTTATGATATTTAAAAAAACCGTTTTCCCCCTTTTCCTGGCATTGGCTTTCCATACCCTGCTATTGGCCCTTCCGCAAGACAGGGACGAAAACAGGCTTGTCCTTAATTCGGGGGATACGGTTACGGTCCAGCCCCTGAAATTATCCGAAGTCAGTACAAAAATCGAAGATGTAAGTACTTTGACGAATAAACTGAATAATAAAATAAGCGATAATTCCGAAGTAGGGTCCATCGACTCGATAATTACACAGAAGAGGCTTCTTGTTGAAGACGGGCTAA
>JAJRTT010000068.1 GCA_024278155.1 Bacteroidota bacterium
CAATTTCTTCCAGCATATTCCTGTACTCCCCAATTTCGGACGACAAGGTATAAGCTTCTTTTGCAAATTCTGCATTTTGCTTCTTGAGTTCTGCGATCTCGGCTTTTAAGGCTGTGTTCTCTTTTTTTGTTTTTGTGCTGCACGAAAATATCACAAGGCTAATTAAAGCCACAAATAGTACTGTTGTTGTTTTTTTTCATCTTTTAAAATTATTTGTGTAAAGTTTATTTTGAATTTAATAATTCTTGTTTGGCACGTTCAATTACCTCATCGGTGCCAAGGTCGTTCCAATCGAACAAAGCTGTAATGTCCGGTGGCACACCCATCTCATAAAGGTTTTCTTTATTTAGGTCAAGGGCTTGTGATATTGAAAAACGGTACGTCCAGCCGTTTGGCAGTTGTCCGCCATTTGGCAGTCCAAGGCCTCCGCCAGTGGTATCGCCTACCAACACCAAATTGGAAATTGCTTTGGTGGCAAGCGATGTGAACGAACCGGCACTAAAAGTGCCCCTGTCGATCAAAACCATTGTTTTTTTGTTGTAGCGAATATTGTCGGAAGGCTTGACAATTGCCGCTTCAGGTTCGGTAAAATCATTATGGCCGGGGCCGTTTTTTATCTTTGAATAATAAACAGTGGTTTCTGTTTCCACAAAACGGCTTATTATATTGAACAAGTCGGTAATTGCACCTCCACCATTTTCCCTTAAATCCAAAATAAGCCCTTTGGTGTTTTTATATCTGTTTAGGATAAAATCCAAATTGTCATTGTTGACTGTCCCTGTGAATTCGGCAAAACGGATATAACCAATTTCTCCGTTTGTGTTGTTCAGGAAATCGTGCCTGAAAGGCCCTGAAGTATAATAATTCCTGGGCAAATAATTATCGGTTACTATCCTCCAGTCAAAATTGTCCTGCCCATAGTGGTTTGTGCCGAAGAAAGAAACGTTGAAATCTGAAATAAGGTTGGTATGGTCATCTTTTAGATCGGTAAGCATATTGCCCATCACATTGAAAAGTGAATCGTCCGACATCCCATCGTAAACCATGGCAGAATATTTAGAATGAACCTGGTTCCAATCTACATTTTTAAGTTCAAAATACGAGTACTTTGTGTCGCATTGGTTCCACAGGTATTCAAAGTTCTCTTTAGGGTTGGTTGATCCCATGTCTTTCTCAAACATAATCTTTTCACAAGACCAAAAGAGGGGGACAATTAACATTATTAAAGCTATGTTTTTTTTCATTTTCATTTTTTTATTTGGTGTTAAACAAGAAAGCAAATTTCAATACATGGTGTGCCATTTCAAATTTGTCGAGATCCCCACCGGTTTTATAAGCGTCCCATACATAAGATATACGAAGGGCATTTTCGTTTTTCAGGTATATGGTGTAATCGAGGGCCGAACTCATTCTGAAACCCGAAAATACACTGAATTTATAATCGTCGAAAAAACCGCTTTGGTTGATAACTTGTGATTGCCCTGAATAAACATACGGGTTGCGGTAGTTCATGTTAACGAGGCCCAGGTTCAATTGGAACGAAATAGATTTTTTCCTGGGTTTAAGATTATAGTGCATCCATAGAAATTTTTTGCTTTTGGCTTCTGTCCTTGAAATATCCCTGGTAACTTTTCCCGTTCCTAATATTGTAACAAAGAATTCCTTGCCCACAGAGTTGTTCTGAAGTGCTTCGTTGCTCCGCAAATTGGCTGTCATGTTTGCACTTCCCCCAACTTTGAAATTCCAAAGATCATTGGAAATAGGGTTTAGTCGGCGAAGCTGTGTATAATAAGCCGAAAATGTGTTTACAGTGCTCATGCTTGCAATGTTTCCTGTTTTGACAGAATAGTTCCCGAATGAATAAATGAGTCCTGCCTTTGTTTCCCTTTTCAAATCAAATTTTAACCATGCCGGGAAAATTGTTGATGCATGCCCATTGTACATCAAGGGTGAAGTTGCAAAATCCCGAAATGAGGAGAAATTTGACCCATAACCCAATTCAATATAAGAGGGCCGGTTTTCCCGTTCCGCTTTTTTGCTTTGCTTTGTCTCTGTTTTTTGCCCGAAAGTAAAAACCGAAACAAAGACAAGTAATGAAAATAGTGCAATCCGTTGTTTCATATTAATATTTATTTAGTTGGTGAATTTTTGAAAAGTACTTGAATATAAGTTTGTGGCAAACAGAAAATTCAATCTGTTTACCACATGTTATGAGAAATTTACCCTTTTTCTCAATTTCTTTCAATAATTATAACCTGAAGCGCATTCCGAGGTTGATCCAGAAAGCATTGTTTTTTGAATCGCTGAAATCGCTTTTAAACACATTGCTAAGGCCCCATTCATACCCCACATCGAGGAACACGAGCCATACATCGATGCCAACCCCGAAATTCGTGCCCCAGATCAAATTGTTGAAATCATCTTTTTCAAGTTTGGTGTCGTTGCCTTCCACTTTTGTTACCCATGACATACTGGGGCCGCCAAACAGCCTTAGCCCAAACATGTTCTCTTCATCGCCCCCAATAAGCTGATAGCCTATCATTACAGGAACCTTGATCCCATTGATATCGGTCGTGAACTTGATATCGGACGAATCGGCATGAACCATTTCCGATCCCATTTTTACCCAAAAGATGCCCGGTTCAATGTATAGCTTTTTGTCAATCTGGACACTGCCGCCCAATTGGTAACCCGCTCTGGCCGATTGGTTAAACCCTTCAGGCTCTGTTGAGAGTTTTGAAAAATTGAAGC
>JAJRTT010000069.1 GCA_024278155.1 Bacteroidota bacterium
AAAAGCAACTGTTGTGAGGTTGCTGTAATATCCTGCCATGTCACAGGAAACCCATACTTCCCAACGAAGTGAGTCAAGGTCGCCTACGTTTGCCCCCGGTACGATCACGGGGTTTCTGAACTCCCATGTCAACTGGGGCTGTGCAAATGCTGATATGCTCATGAGCATAATCAGGCCTAATAATATTTTATTAATTTTTTTCATCATTTTATCTTTTTAATAATTTATTAATACCCTATAGGTTTATCCAGAGGGTATTTGCTGGTCTTCTTTTACATTTTATTTAGGTATTTGGCTTTGATAACCGCCTTCCTCGCTTTTTGTTGGAATCTGGCCACCAGTTCCACTATTCGTTTTCCAGATGTTGTTTTCATCATCGCTTTGGATCAATCCGTTCAATGAAAAATCGCCACCAAGGTAACCCGAGGTTCCCAATTCAATTTTCCAGACCAATTGTTCGTCTGAACTTTGAACCAGGCCATTGCCATCGCCATCGGCCGCTATCATGCCCCAATTGCCATCACCAAGGTCTTTGTGGCCATTGATGCCACCATAGGCCTGTGCCTCACCGGAGGTGAAGTCCCAGGCATAGATACCGTCGACCATTGTCAAAGCAGAACCTGACATAACACCGAGGTGGTTCCTGTGGTAAACAACCACAAAAAGATTTTGAGTCACGCTTGCGCCAGCAATGGGCACACGGCTTACACCGTCCAATCCAACAATAGAACCATCGTCCATCAGGAAGGCAACTGTTGTACCTATAACGGTACCAGAGCCTGCACTTGCAGCATCGGCGGCATCGCGTACCTGTACCTCTACCCAGTCAACCGCTCCGGCAGGTATTTCGGTAACACTCTCTGTACCGAAATACAACCAATCGGGATTGTTGTTGCCATAATAGGGCAGCAAGGGGTTGTAAGGCTGATCCAATGGGATATACCCACCTGTGTTCAAGTCGGTGAACATGCCATTTGCATCGTATGGGCCTTCGAGGAAGACATCGATATCGACCACGACACCGGCTATTACGTTCATCGTAACAGGGATAGTTGTTGATGGGTTGCCCGCATCGGTAGAGGTCACCTCGATGTCGGCCGTATAGGTTCCAGGGGCCAGGCCCAAGGCATCCATATTAACGTCAACCAAACTGACGATACCATCGGCATCGGGCAGGGATACGCCTGAGGTTGTTTCTGCCCCGTCAACTGTTAACCAACCCAATGGGAACATGGAAGCACGCAAACGGAAATTGTCAATGGCAAAATACTTACCGCGCTTAATAGTACTTTGTTCTTCATAGCGGAATTTCACCTGGAAATTTGCATTTGCATATTGTGAGACATCATATACTTTGTGTACGCCATTTTTATTGTATGAAAGAAGGCCATCATCGTTCCATGCTTTGTATATCTCTATCCAATCGGTACCGTTATATACATAAACCCTGGCTGTATCTTCAGCATTCGAGTAATGATCAAATGCCTGGTCGAATTCCAATTGAAGGACTCCACCTACATAGGAAGATGCATCAATTACAGGAGTGATCAATTCCTCATCAAAAGTATTTGTAACATCACCATAATTTTGATAACTATCGGCCCATACAAAGGGTGTGCCATCAAAAGTATATGAGTATAAGGTATCAATCCAAGTATTGGTAGTATTTCCATTGTTGACAACGGTCCAGTCAACCGGAATCCCTGTATCAAAATCCTCAGTCAATAAATCAACCTCATCATAAACAACATTTGCTGTATAAGATGCCGGAAAGTTTCCTGTATTGCCTAAGGTCATATCTACTGAAACGGGCATCCCGACAATTACATCTTCTGTAATTGTTATTGGGTCTACATTAAACGCAGGTGTACCAAGGGCCTCGATAGCCACATCATCAATCCACCAGCCTGGCCATGTATTATAGCCCATATGTAGCCTAAACCTGAAAACCACATTGGTTTCCATATTATAATCGGTAAGGTCAAAATACTCTTTCCTCCACCATGAATTATCAGGTTGTGTATTTTGCGTTCCATATTCAGGATATGAATTCTCATCAAAAGCTGGCCCAACTGCACCATTTGATGTAGAGACATAATAATCACCTGTGCCAAAATAAGTTGACTCCGGCAATTGCGTATAAATCTCGCCACCATCTGTAGAAATTTCCACATAACAATGGTCATATTTTCCGTCGGTTTTTGGGATATGCCAGAATGTGAGCATTTGATTCGCCTTGGCTGTCATATCAAATATACCTGTAACAAAAAGAGTATTGACCTGATAATTAGTTGCAGTTAATGGAGCCCAAACAGAACTGTCGCCACTATGGGCCAGATCACCAACAATTTCCCATGGGGAAGTGTTTTGCCAGTCATTGGCTGTAGTCCCAAATCCATCTTCGAAATCTTCGGAATAAGGAAGTGTATATGAATTAAAGCCCGTCAGGAAGGTAACAGGACCTACCCATCCACTATAATCACCAGCACCACAATCTGTACGGATATAAACATCATATAAAGTTGAAGCTGACAATCCAGTCATTTCATAACTTTGGGTCAAGGCAGCTGTACTATTATATGTATAAGCATTTGTTTCGGCTCCTGTACCAGGAGTAAATCCTTGTGCCCCGGTTTCGATTTCCCAATCAGTGGCTACTTCCAATAGATCTGTCCAATTGAGTATAGCCGAACTGGATGTTAGCCCACTTACATTTATTTGATAAGGTTCTGCACAAGAAGGTATTTCTTCAATGGTAATATCATCTAAAGATACTTGTACCACTGGGTATTCAGCACTATTGTGTCTCCATGCGATATAATTATCTGTACCAACATAGTTGTTGAAATAGAATGTAAACACATCATATTCATTGGACATCCCGGTAATTGTATCGTAAGGGGTAAAAGTTGTTTCATCAGCCGGGTCAGTGATTGTTCCAACAATCAATGCCCTGTCATCACCACTTGATTTTGCCCAGAAGCTTAATCTCAGCGTATTAATGGCTGGAGATAAAGGGGGTGAAATAAGGATCAGTTCAGAAGCTGCATCAGCTTCAGGGCTAAACCAAACACTTAATCCGGAAATAGAGTTATAATCCTGTATACCCATTCCACCATATTGAGCTCCATTTATTTCAATATTTGACCAGCATAATGGGAAAGCAGGAACTTCCGGATATGGAGGTGCTACACCAAAATCTTCAAATATAGGCATATCCCAAGGCAAACATTGTGTTAGTATCCTAAGAGGCCAGCTCCAGGTACTTACATCACCACCACCACAATCGGCCTGTACATATATATCGTAATATGTTCCATCTAATAGGCCAGTGATTGTAGCAGGATTTGTTACTCCCGTAAATGTAGGAACCCCTGTAGGAATAGAATCAGCAAGTACAACCTCAATATTCCATGAAGAGGCCCCGTTCATGTCATTCCAGCTAATGGTAGCCTGTTCAGCCAAAACTTCATCGGCAACCAAATCATTTGGCTTGATACAACTGGGAAGCAAGTCCACTGTAACGTCATCTACATATACCGCAGAATATTGTGGCGCAAGACCTTTAATAGCGATATATGTATCAGTGCCGGTATAATTTGCAAAATAGACTTCCAGAATTGTCCAATCGCTACCGGGAATAAATGATGTATATGATGTAAACGTATTGATATCAGATGGATCAGTTATAGTACCCACTTCAATTGGAAAAGTATATGCATTTCCAGTCAACCAATCAATATCATTTTTGCCATATAATGAAAGCATTTTATCTGAAATTGTTCCAATCTCAGGGAGAACCAAAACCAAATTTGGTGTAGGCTCGGCATCTGCATTAAATATAATACTGTTTGGAGCACTTAACGATCCCCATGTATTTATCTTAACCACACTATACTCACTTGTAGATCCTGACAATGGTATCCAGCAATTTGGAAAATCAGGAGCTGTTACCCCATCAAAATTTTCAAAATATGGATATGTTGGAGCTGCACATTTTGTAGTGAAAGACCAAACATAACCGGGATTGTCATTGGTGCCATTTTTACCAACTACTTTCCAGAAATATTCAGTTGCCTCAAGCATGGTGCCCGGATCATACGTCCCTGTTGTACCACTTGCCGTTGCATTGTCCACGACTTTGGTCATTGGTGGGTTATCAGTGCCAAAATAAACATCGTACGTAGTTACATTGGCTCCAAAATCCCAACTAAGGTCGGTATCAAGGTCAACAAGTGTTGCCATATCAACAGGTGTTGGGTTTGAAGGAAAACCAGGAGAGCCGGGAGGCAAGTATATTACCGTAACTGTCCAGGTTCCATCGTCAACTATTAATTGAGCATCGCTGCACCCGGCAGGTGCGCCCCAATATCCATTTCCTGCGTGCAGTTCAAATGTTATGGGCTGCCCGAAAGGGGGAGGAGCAACATTATTTGCAATATCAAGTCCCGTACGGCTGTATGCCTCGGTTCCTTGCCCCCATCCGCCTGTTCCGTTGTAAACAGCGGCTTCACCTGTACCATTTGGAGAAGTACAGAATAATTGGGTTCTTGCATCGTTCATCCGTGAGGTAACAATTGCGGTCATTGAATACTCAACATCAACGCCAACAATTGTCGATCCCTCTGGAACAACAACATTCAATACCCCGGGGCATGTGGATACATCCCCAAGATATTTAAACCCATTATCAGTTGAAATATTCCCTGATGAATAGGTTGCGCTTATCGTGTCATAATTAGTTTGTGCAAATGCACCACTAAGTAGAAACGTTAGCGTCATCGCTAGTAAAAATACATTTTTCATTTTCATACTTTTAAAATTTTAATGAATAAAAAACTTGTTAATAAATTGAAAGAATAAATTTTATAATCAAGATTCAATACCTGGCTGTTCAAATCCATTTTATAAGGGCTGCAAAGAAAAGGTCAGAATATCGAAAAAGGAAGGAATGACAAGCTACAAAAGTTCTACATTTTGGCTTTATCGAATAACAAAAGTACTACAAGAGCCTGTTGTGTGCTGATTTATAACTGTTTGGTGTTTTTTGTGATTCCCCTTTACAGATTGGCTTTTATTCAATTCTATGGAATGGCCCTTGTTTTTCAACTCCCGGATTTTCAAAAACCGGCTTCGTGGTATGTTCAATATTCATTTTCCCCAATTATCATCAAGAAAAACCCATAATATGCAGGCAATGCCTAAACGAAGTATTCGAAGCCAATTTTATTAAGCACGTTGTCTATTAACTGCCAGATGGTTACTTGGCCTTGTAGTACTTTTGTTATCGTGATTGCCAGGTCATGTAGAACTTTTGTGATACCTAAAAGTGGTATTTTCTCTTGTATTTACTATTCTTTTGCATTTGGCAACAAAAACAAAACGGACATGAAAGAGAAATATACCAAGGACAATGAGGGCTCGATACAAGAAATTTCAAATAAAAAGTTGGATGAAATTATCGAACAAAGCAAGCTTGAAAACGAGGCATTGAAAAAAATACTTTCCGGGCTTGAGAAACTCGAAAAAGAAAATGAAGCTTACGGGACACACAAGGATAAAAAGAAAAAACAGAAATAAAGTCCAACATTTTAATTTTAACTTAAATAATTACTCAAATGAAAAGGATCTTAATAACAACAGCGGTACTGTTTATCACAGTTCTTGGAATAGTAATGGTTTCAAATGCCCAGGGTATTGGTACAGGAATTATGTCTGCCGAACTATCTGTTACACCCAACACTTATGTATTTGAGGATACCTACATTGGCGAAACGTCTTCGGCACCTTTTACATTTACAAATAATGGTACTGATCCACTGAACATTACCGATATAACATTTACAAACCTTGCCTTTAGCATTGATTATACATCATTTACAATTCAGCCGGGTGAAAGCGGGGAATTACCAGTAAACTTCACACCAACCACTTCCGGTTTGATCGAAGGAACCATGCAGGTTTTTAGCGATGACCCAATAAACAATCCTTATGATGTAGAATTGTCAGGAAATGGGGTAATTGAATTAAATAATGG
>JAJRTT010000070.1 GCA_024278155.1 Bacteroidota bacterium
GAAATCCGAAACCCCAAAACAATTTCTCGTGATTGCCGGGAAACCCTTGCTCATGCACACGATTAAAAAATTCCACGACTTTTCGCCCACAATAGAGATTCTGCTTGTCCTTCCCGAAAGTCATTTTGGTTTCTGGAAATCACTTTGCAAAAAACATGGTTTTAACATTTCCCACAAATTGGTAAAAGGGGGGATAACACGTTTCGGTTCCGTAAAAAACGGACTTGATGAAATCAATGAAGAATGTATCGTTGCCATCCATGATGGGGTTCGGCCTCTGGTTAGCCGTAGCACCATTGAAAATACATTTGCCCTTGCGGAAAAAAAAGGCAATGCAATCCCGGTCGTTGGGATTAACGAATCCATGAGGAAAGTGAAACATAAAAAAAGCGCACCTGTAAACCGGGAAAAATACCGTATTGTCCAAACTCCCCAATGTTTCCATTCCAAGTTAATAAAAGAAGCTTATGAGCAAGATTTCAGGGAAGAATTTACGGATGATGCTACGGTAGTGGAATCGATGGGAATAAAAGTAAGGTTTACCAAAGGAAATTCTGAGAATATCAAAGTCACACGCCTGGTCGATCTGAAAATTGCTGAGGCATTCTTATAAAAAAAGACCGGCCACAAAACTAATTGTGACCGGTTGGGGATATATAGAGTTGTTTGGAGTTGTCCGTTAAATAATTATGAAATATCCTTGCTTATTTTCCTTGTTCTATATGCTCGATACTTTTCTTTATTTCAGATTTCCGATAAGTTATTTTCATCCTCATCCCATCTGCTTTCTGCTCAACTATTATTTCATCTTCGGTTTCACTTATCAAATCGTATTTTGGATTAATTGCCGAACTTTTATAATCGCTTGAGATGTAAGGGCCATAAGGGCTGCATTCGATATTGAAATAGTTGTCGGGGCCATCCGAACCATTGTAGTACCAATCCCCGCGCTCACCGGGAACTTCCCAAATCTCATACATCACTTCCCATGAATACAATGCCCAACCTGATCCGGCCCATACCTCTCCTTCATAATATAGATTGTAGTTCCCCGGACGGATTTTATAGGATTCGCCCCAGTAAAACACAGGGGGAACAGCCCCGTTTCCAACATCAATATAGGTAGGTTCCGACACTTGCCATGTATAGGAAACAAACGCGTTGCCAGATCGGCCATCACGTCCATACCATGCCTTCTGACAGGAAGTAAATCCCAGGATCAAAAGAACGGCTAATATTTTTTCGATTTCCCTCCGGGATATTTTCTTTTTATCCCTGGATTCAATTATTTTTCCAATTTTTATATTTGACCTTTTCATAACTGAATATTTTATGGTGAATAAAAATTGGGTACCCGGTCGGATATAACCAAGCGGCGTGCCAAAAATTAAAGAAATGGGAACTCGTGTGATGGCAAGGTTTTGCAGATAATAGTGACATTATTTATTCCTCCTATGACTTGGAGTCATTGGATGATTATTCGCCTAATGCGCCTCCAACCAATTATTGCCGGTGTTCATATCCACGACCACGGGCACTTTAAGCGGGATGGCCGTTTCCATCAATTTCCTTATGATGGGTTGCAGCTCATCCAGTTCATCTTTATACACATCAAATATCAATTCATCGTGCACTTGGAGGATCATTTTTGATTTAAAGCCTTTGCGGTTCATTTCATCAAAGATATCGATCATGGCGATTTTTATCATATCGGCCGAAGAGCCTTGTATGGGCGCATTGATGGCATTTCGCTCCGCAAATCCCCGGACCACGAAATTCCGGGAATTGATATCCCTTAAATACCGCCGCCGCCCTTTAATGGTTTCCACATAGCCATGCTCTTTTGCAAACGCAATGGATTTTTCCATATAAGCTTTCACGCCCGGATATTTTTCAAAATACTGGTCGATTATTTCTTTGGCTTCCTTGCGTGCAATGCCCAATCTTTCGGACAGGCCGAAAGCCGATATGCCGTAAATAATCCCAAAGTTCACCGTCTTTGCATGGCGCCTTTGCTCTTTTGTAACCTCTTCGATGGGGATTCCATAGACTTTGGAGGCCGTTGCCGTGTGGATGTCAACCCCTTCTTTAAAAGCATTTATCATCCCTTCATCACCACTAAGTTCGGCAATTATCCGCAATTCGATTTGTGAATAGTCGGCTGCAAGCAAGGTGCATTTCTCGTTCCTTGGCACGAAAGCCTTCCTGATTTCCCTTCCCCTTTCAGTGCGAATTGGGATATTTTGCAGGTTGGGGTTATTGGAGCTTAAGCGTCCGGTGGCCGCCACTGCCTGATTGTACGAAGTATGGATACGCCCGGTACGTTTGTTCACCATCTGGGGCAGGCTGTCCACATAAGTTGATTTCAATTTGGTCAACCCCCTGTAATCAAGGATATTCCTGACAATGGGATGTTTGTGTTTTAGCTTTTGCAAAATATCTTCCCCGGTGGAATATTGGCCCGTTTTCGTCTTCTTTGGTTTTTCGGTAATTACAAGCTTCTCGAATAAAATCACCCCTAATTGCTTCGGGGACGAGATGTTGAATTCCTCTCCGGCCTGTTCATGGATTTCGGAAACCAAAGCCTGGATTTCCTTTTCAAGTTGGGCAGAAAACTCATGCAGGGTCTCAAAATCAAGCTTTACCCCTTCGGCTTCCATTGCAGCGAGAACGGGGACAAGTGGCATTTCGATTTCTTCAAATAGTGTACGGATTTTAAATTCATCCAACATGGGCTCAAAAACTTCCTTCAACTGAAAAGTGATATCGGCATCCTCGGCGGCATAATCCTTTAAAACCTGAAGGTCGGCTGTCCGTATGCTCCTCTGGTTTTTCCCTTTTTTCCCGATCAATGTTTCGATGGGGACAGGCCGGTAATTCAAATAGGTTTCTGCCAGGAAATCCATGTTGTGGCGCATATCGGGCTGCAAAAGGTAATGTGCTAGCATGGTATCGAACATCTTTCCTTTTACTTCGGTGTCGTACCATTTCAGCATGGAAATATCATACTTCAGGTTTTGCCCGATTTTACCAATTTCAGGATCTTCAAAAAGGGGCTTGAACTCATTGATGATTTTCAGGCACTCGCCATAATTCTCGGGAAGTGGGATATAATACGCTTCCCCCGCTTTTATGGAAAACGACATCCCGACCAGTTCGGCTTGCTGTGCATCCAAACCGGTGGTTTCGGTATCAAAACAAAACGAACCTGCAACCCTGAGCATTTCGATCAATTCTCTCCTTTGCTTTTCCGTATCCACAAGATGATATTGATGGGGCGTATTTCGCATATCGTTTTTCTCCTGCTGGACATCTTCGGAAGCTTCCCCAAATAAATCGCCCTGCTGTGCCTGACCTTCATCCAACGAAAATTCCGTGAAAACCCTTTTGGCCAAATTCCGAAATTCCAATTCATCAAAAAGCTCTTTGATTTTTCCCTTATCGGGATCTTGTACTTTCAAGGAATCTTCCTGGAAATCGATAGGGACATCCAGGATAATGGTTGCCAATTGTTTTGATTGAAGGCCTTGCTCGGCGAAGTTCACCACGTTCTCCTTCATCTTGCCCTTGAGTTTGTCCGCATTTTCGATAACACCTTCCACACTACCAAATTCCTTTAAGAGTTCTTTTGCCCGCTTTTCGCCAATACCGGGGATACCGGGGATATTGTCGGAAGCATCGCCCCACAAGCCCAAAATATCGATAACCTGCAAAGGGTTTTCTATTTCAAACTTTTCACAAACTTCCTTCACCCCCCAAATTTCAGCCTTGTTCCCAAAACGGGCCGGTTTGTACATAAAGATATTCTCGGAAACCAATTGCCCGAAATCCTTGTCCGGTGTCATCATATAGGTTGTAAAACCCTGCTGCTCGGCATTTTTTGCAAGCGTACCGATCACATCGTCCGCTTCGTAACCATCCACATATAAAATAGGGATATTAAAGGCCTCAAGTATCTTTTTGACATAAGGAATTGATAGGGCCAGGTCTTCCGGCATTTTTGCGCGGTTGGCCTTGTATTCGATAAAATCTTCCTGCCGCTGAGTGGGCGCCATGGTATCGAAGGCCACGCCGATGTGGGTCGGTTTTTCCTTTTTCAAAACTTCCACAAGCGTATTGGTAAAGCCAAGCATGGCAGAAGTATTAAGGCCTTTCGAATTGATCCGCGGGTTTTTGCTAAAGGCAAAATAAGCCCTGTAAATAAGGGCCATGGCATCGAGCAGGAAAAGTTTTTTTGTTTCGGGCATAGGAGATGATTGATTTTGTTTCCCATGGCACAAATGTATTAAAAAATTTCGTTCAACGATATTTCCAGATTTCAATTGACAGTAAGACCTGTCATCCAGATTAAACTCTATGTTTGCAATAGTACCCGGGAATTCACCTGCAAACAGCCTTGATTGTGTTGCCCCGCGCCTAAATTCCCAATACCCATCAGATGAAACAATCTGTACCTTGCCATTGTTCAACTTGATAAATTCAAATATAACATCCAATCCTAAGCCCTCCAGGGTTGTCCCCCACTTTTGTCGTGTTCCCTTTTACCAAGGCCCACTCAATTGCTTGCGAACCGGAAAGCTCATTTTTGCCGATCTTTTGTAAATAGTTGTTCACATTATTTTTAATTGCCTGGCCCATATCCACGATTGTCATATCAATCCGGGGTGGGTTTTTTCGGGGAAAATATTGGCCACAGGTATGAATTTTTTCGCAATCTCCATGAGTTCGTGCATTTTCGAATAATTCAAAAATACTTTCGTTAATTTTTTTTTTCGGCAAGTGTATTTAGTTTTGGGAAATCTTCTTTACGAAGGAGATTCTCCCGGATATATTCCTTAAAACCTGTCACTTTATCCAGTATAAATTCGGTATGGCTTAAGGTTGTTCTATTTAGGTCGGTTACCTTTTCTTCACCAAAATAGGACAAAAGCATATTCCTTTTTAAAATGCTGTAAAGTAAATCGCTATATCCAGCTAAACTTATTGAATTGTTTTGTTTTACAACTTCGCCAAAGATGGCTCCAAGGACTGCTGACAGGTTTGCTACAAACCAATTGCACCTTTCAAAACTAATCAATAACCTAGTGTCAAGACACATGTAATATGACGTATAATATTGTTTTTTTTACCAAAAAGACTATGGTAAGATACAAAGTAACATTAACGCAGACAGAAAGGGATGAATTAATGCGAATCATAAAAAAAGGCAGTCATTCTACGCAGACCTATCGTAATGCTCATATATTGTTAAACTGTGACGAAGGTGAACAATCTGACAAAATCACAAATGCAGAAATGGCCCGGGTTTTGAAAGTAGGGATGCGTACAATAGACCGGATAAAAAAAAGGTTTGTTGAAGAAGGGTTCGAATCGTGTTTAAAGCGAAAAGCAAGTACCCGTACATATGAAAAGAAAGTGGATGGTGACACCGAAGCCCATTTAATAGCCATCAGTTGCAATGAACCACCAAAGGGGTTTTCAAAGTGGACGTTACGAATGCTGGCAGATAAAATGGTGGAACTAAAATATGTAGAAAGCCTGTCGCACGAAACAGTACGAGGGTTTTAAAAAAACGAGATAAAGCCCTGACGGGTTAAAGGATGGATAATCCCGCCAAAGCAAAGTGCTGAATTTGTGACTAATATGGAAAACAAGTTAGATGTTTACAAACTTCCATTTTCAAAAGATTACCCTGTTGTCTGCATGGACGAGGCCGAAGATCAAAGCTCGCTCATTGTTTCCGATTCAATAATTTTTAGCGTCCAACAAAGTATTGCTTTTAGTGGAGACCCAATCTCTTCCGATATAAACAAAGATGGCAATGCAGATTTGGTGTTTATCTATTCATATCCATCCATTGGTAGTGTATTGGCAATGTTTGATTTGGTTCAGAAATCCTTTGTCACATATGAACTCGATGGCACTGATTATTATTCGATGCCATTGATTGACCTTAACGTAAATAGTTGGATATCCGACATTGACAACAATGGAAAGCTTGATTATATTTATCCGAAGGGGAAAAACCTCTATGTCGTATCCTTGGACAATGCCGGTGCTTCCGTTGGCTGGCCCGGCCAGCAGGGGAATATACGCAATACGGGCGTACTGGAACAGCCCGCATACTTTGCCCCGGCAAACGATACGGTTTATTGGGCTAATACAATTTCGCTTTCTCCTTATGTTGAAAATATCATTCCCGAAAAATCAATAGTGATCATTAAACCAGGTACAAAAATAAAGGCCCATTCTGGGGCAAGCCTCATTGTACAGGGGACTTTGATTGCGATGGCAACGGAAGACCATCCCGTAGTGTTCGGTGCCAACATAAACGGATCGGCAAAAGGATACTGGCAAGGGATAACGGTTTCGAACAGGGGTAACTTGTCAATCGAACATTGTGAAATAAGGGATGCCGAAATAGGAGTGCCTACCGAGGACAACAGCAATGTTACAGTAATTGATTGTACCATTGAGAACAATCTTGTGGGCATTGGGGCATTTAACTCTGGGCCATACATAAAGGCCAATGTTGGATTCTCAATCTATGATATACTTGGGAAAGAAGCAATGAGAGCGGACAAAGGTTTTAAAAGCAGCGGTCAATATGTTTTGGAACATGATATGTCCGGGCTAAAACCGGGGGTTTATTATTTGTTGGTTTTATTGGATGGGAGGCAGGCCTATACCACAAAGATTGCTAAATGCTAAAGCTATAGTCCGAAAACAAAAAAAACCCCGTTTTTGGGGCTTTTTTTAATATCGGTATAAAATTGAAAACCAATTAGCGGAGAATAATCGGTTTTACAATTTGCCCCTTGTCGTTTTTGACAATCAGGTAGAACATCCCTTTGTTCAAATTGCTCAAATCAATTGTTTTTAGGGAGGTGTCGTAATTATCGTTTTCGTAAACCTGTACTCCGAGGGAATTCACGACTTTCAATTGAACAGTTCCGTTTGTGCCAAATTCAATATTGAAAACCCCGTTTGAAGGGTTGGGGTAAATGTTGATTTCGGAATTTGAAATATCTTCTATCCCTGTACAAACGTTCACCGTGATGTAAGCTTCCTGTGTAAAGGTTTCGGTATCGGTCCCGTCAGAAACAGTAAGCGTTACGTCATAAGTGCCGGCAGTTGCATAAGTGACCACCGGGTTTTCCTCCGTAGAGGTTTCCGGATCGCCACCGGGGAATTCCCAGCTCCAGGACGCAACAGCTCCCAATGAATAATCGGTAAACTGAACTTCTTCATTTTCGCAAACCTCGGTTTCTTCAGCAATAAAATAAGCAGTCAGGACTTGGCCTCCAATACCAAAAAACTGAAGGTATTCTGCCATTAGCTCTTCTTTTGTTGATGTACCATCGTCCAACCCGCCAAATTCGTGCGAACAACCGATTGTTTTATAGGTCCCGGCATCATAGGCAATACCCGTTCCATAAGCGGGTGATTGGTTCGCCAAAATTTCAAATGCCGGTGAAGTGGCCGTTAAATGATCCATATAACTGTTGTCCCCGGAATAATTGAAAGACATCCCTTCGGTAAATGTACCGTCTTCACCAAGAACATTGCCTAAATCACTTGTGCCATCTTCGGTTGCGTTGATATTGAACATCGGGTGCACGGGTGTGGGCGAATCATAATACCAGGTATCGCCACCTTCCATATAAAGGTTTCCGCCAGTGTTCAGGAAATCGGCAAATTGTTGCCCTTCACCGGAAGTCAAAACATGGTTGTCCGAAAAAATCCCAAGGCAAAGGAACACGGATGAATAGAGTTCAAGGTCATCCGGGACAGATGGGAGTATCTCGGCAGTCACCCCATTTGCCGACATGGCATCGAGCATGGCAGGTGCCGAGTTGTTATTGGCATCCAAATCAACAATGCAAACCGGTATATGGCCCACAACCTCTATGAAAGAGCCTTCCCCGCTTATTCCCATATCGGCGGAAATATCCATATTGAAGGTAGCCATATGGCCAATTGGGGTATTTGCATCGGCAGTAACTGTATAAACCTGTTCACCATCTGTGTTAGCCAACATATCGCCATAGGCCATTGAAGGTTCATCAATGGTGATAAAAGGATCGGCACAAATAAGCAATCCACTGACCGAATAGGCATCCGAAGAACCTTCGTTTAGGAGCTGAACGGTAATTTCGACCGTTTCGCCCGGATCGATTTTCCCGTTCCCGTTTCCTGTGGCATCATCAATTGAATAGGAATCCAGGTTCATGACCGGCGCATGTAAATTAACGTTCATTGTTGAAGTCCAAAGCTCTTTTTCATTTCCATCGGTGAATTCAACATCGATGGTTGCGGTATATCCGTCAGGTGCGTCTTCTGCAATGGTAATCGCAAAAGCCCCATCGCCATTTGCGTTTTGGTTTGCACCAATATCGCCATAGCTGTAAGAATCATCAGTAATTGTAATATAAGGGTCATTTGTGCCGATAACGGCATTGATCCCGGTGGCATCCACTGAGCCAACGTTGGAGGCAGTCACATTAAGTAATACTGCTTCACCGTAGTCGGCTTGTCCGTTATTGTTGCCATTTGAATCATCCACTTCACATTCCTCAACAACAATCCATGCCTTGTTGGAAGATGCAACCGTAATGTCCTGATAAATTGTTTCGAGGTTAAAACCGGTCACGACCAATTTGGCGGTTCCGGGTGTAATTGCATGCTCGATTGTCACACTTCCATTGGCATCAGTGACCCCACTGAAATAATCACTCCCGTTGGAGATACAAACCATTGCCCCTTCAAACGGGCCGCCAGGTCCGCTAACGGTGGTTGTGAAAGGAATTCCGGCCATAACTATTTCGGTGGAAAGTGAGATGTTTCCGGGTGCTTCGGTACGGGGTTGCATGGAAGGGTCACCAAAGGTTGTCCATGTTTTGGCTGTTTCCCAATCATCGGCACCTCCCGATTCGGTTGTCATCAATGTTAATCCGTTAAAAACAATTGCACCGAGTGTAGTCCTTCCTTCGGTCGTGTTGATCCCGTTTTGTCCGGGGTGGTCGTCATAATTGTAACCTCCGGTGAGGATGTCGTTGAAATAATCCTGTCCGCGCATGGGTGGCTGCCAGGGCTGGCTTATGGTAGCCATTAGTGTCATTATTGCCCCGCCATTGCTTTTGCGAAGCCATGCCTCGGCAAAGCAAGTGCCGGTATGGAAATCACCGTTGTCACAAGCTACCGAAATAATCCAGGGCAGTTTATCGCCATTGGATAGCGCAGATACGTTGCTGTTGCTAAATCCCGTTGTTCCCCAGGAAGTGGGGGACCCATGGCCACAATAGTTGATAATGCCCGTTCCGTTGTTGACAGCTGTTGTCACCATGCTTATGTTTGCGCTCGGGTCATAAATCGGGTTGTGCGAATCAAAGGAGAAAGGATCCAGCTTATCATCAAAAATAATTTGTATGTGTTCATAATCAATTTCGCTGTCATCACCATTTGTCGCCCCTTGGTCGGAAGCAATGCCCGTAGATATTGCGTACCAATCGCCACCCGCTTCGGGGTTCTTTTCGTAATTGATTATTTTATCAACCTGAACGGTGACATCGGAAGGCGAATTTGCTGAAATCCGACCAATGGTTATATCTGCATAATCATCGCTTCCCGCAACACATCCAAGCTGTGGGTCCATGGGCGAACCACTACTTAGGGTTTCGCACTTAATATCGTCCCAGTCACCCACCAATTGAACATACAATAGGTTGTTGTTTGCATCGTAGGCATCCTGAACAAGTGTTTTTACATTGGTATTGGTAGCAACCACTTCCATAGAAACATTGTAGCCTTTTTCCATTTTCCAATCTATCCAGGGCTGGATGGCATCTTCGTCACGATCGGTACAAATTACCAGGATATCACCGTATTGCCCAATGGTCAAATCGTCTTTTGCATCGGGATAGTTGATGAAAATGGAACTGTAGATTGCATTCATCTCTGTTAATACCGTCTTTGTGTTTTTTGGCAAAGGATTAATCGCCGGGCTGTCGTTTTCAACAAGTCTTACGGTAATTGAACGATATACCCTCAATGTATTTTGAGCGGCATTGTACCTGAACGGGTAAACATAAATATTTGTCCCCCTTAAATCTTTCAGGATATATGGTGAAGTTTGTGTGGCCAGATTTTGAGGGCACCAATTATCGCGCAAGGAGCTTTCGCTTATTTCATAAGGGATTGTTGAAGGGTCTTGGTCGCGGTATATAACACCACGTGACGGGAGCAAGGGGAAATCGAGTGAATACTCTTCATATTCCCCTTCGATTACTTCAAGGCTTACATTTTTATTGGCAGATAATTTTACGGAAGCATGGATAAAAGGCAATTCTGCAAAGCCCTTTTTATTTGTAAACACACTTCCTTCAAAAAGGATTTTGGAATATGAAATACCATCAATATTTATTTGGCTTAGTTCATAATCCCCAAGGGTGAAATTCAATTCATATTGATCACTTGTAGGTTGATTGAAACTTACTTCAAAGCCGGCAGATGCATAAAGCCCGGCAAAGAATAACACAAACGCAATGGATAATACGGTTTTCTTCATCTTTTGAAAGTTAAGGGTTAAAAAAAACCCCCAGGGTCTTACGCCTGAGAGCTTGAAGTTAAATGTTATTTGGAATGGACGATCCGTTTCACGAGTTTGTACTCTTCTGTTTCGAAGTGCAGGAAGTAAACACCCTGCTCAAGGTTGGAGGCATCGAAACGGATCCTGTGGTTTCCGGAAGTTCTCTTGCTATTGTCTTCGATTACGGCAACTTGCTGGCCAAATGTATTGTAAATAGTAACTTTGATGCTGGAAGATGTTGTAAGCGAGAAATCCAGGGAGAATTCGTTGGTAAACGGATTCGGGAAAATATTTACATTTTCTCCGTTCTCTATTTCAATAATGCCTGTGTAAATAAAATACAATTCGTTTGACATATCCGATTCACAACCATATTCGCTCGTAACGATAACATAATATGTATCGGTTGCAGATGGGGTGTAGGTTTGTCCTGTCGCACCAGTAATTTCCCCATTGGAATCGTACCATTGGTTCCCACTAATGGCACTCGATACCAGGTTTTCGGTTTCCTGTGTAATCACAGGGGTTTCGGGAACAGCATTTACCGTAAGGGTAACATCATCGGAAATCGTTGAGTTTCCATCTCCAACAACAACCGTATAAGTAATGGTTTCGTCTGGAGTGGCAACCGGATCGTAAATATTGGGGTCGCTCAGCCCTGTTGTTGGGTTCCATTCGTAAGTATAACCACCGTTACCTCCCGAAGCAAAAGCATTCAGTTGTGAACTTTCGCCAAGGCACAAATCAGACGGGTTAGCTGAGGCCGTTACGGTGAGAGGGGCTGCACCACCTGCAAATGGTGGGAAAATGATAAAATCGATCCAGGCACAGTCGCCATTACTTGAAACGGAGTAATCTTTTTCATAGGCCCACTTAAATGTATGTTCGCCAGCTGTCACAGGATAGGATACTTCTTCCCATCCAGCTTCACCTGCCCATTCCCCTTGTTGTACACCATCGATATAAAACCTCAGGTAATCGTAATTGTCCTCGGAAGATACTTTTCTGAAAAATGAAATTTGATCATCGGCCGTAACGTTCACGGTTATTGTTAAATCAGATGTTTGGTCATCGGTAATTGTTCCCGACTTGGCTGCATAATCCCCTTCATAAGGATCGTTTCCATCAATTTGCCAATCGGCTGCCCCGCCAAATTCCCATTCATAACTATCAAAACCTGCAGATTCAAAGTCTTCGATAACAAGGCCTATATTTAATGCTAAGGTCAAATCGGCGCCATAAACCCCGGCCAAAACAGAATAACCTATCTCAACGACATCCCCTATTTGGGCATTTGCATCAACGGTAACATTAAATACGGCATTTTTGGTTTCACCGGCTTCTATGGTTTCCAGGTCATATGTGGAATTGTTGATCGTGATCAATCCACTTGAAGTTGCTGCCGTGGCAAGGGCATCCAATGCATCACTTGAACCTTCGTTCATGTTCACTACGATAATATCGGCATTTTCGCCCGGGTCCAAACGACCATTGTTGTTGCCATATGCATCATCCACATAAAAAGTCCCGATTTCGACAACGGGCGCATTCAAGGTAATATTGAATACTGAGTTCCAGGTATCGGCCCCATCGGTAATGTCCATATCGAACTGGACCACATGTTGGTCTTCGATCAATTCATTCACCGTAAATTCAAAAGCGCCCATTTCGGTCACACTTGCATTGGGATCGATATTTGGCCAGCTATGGGTCGCATTGTCAATGGCCACATTTGCATCCGTTGCGGAGATGGTTGCAGAAAGGTTGGTGCCTGTAATACTCCCCAAATTTTGAAGGGCCATATCCAGGAGGATATTTTCGTTGTAATCCACTTTGCCGTCATTGTTCCCATTGCTGTCATCTATCGTAAACTCATCAAAAAGGATATAAGCACCTTCGGGGGAAGAAACGTTGACTGTTCCTATAAATGGTTTCAAATTCTGGCCTGTAATGACCACATCTGCTTCGCCGGGAACAGCAATGGGGTTGAACATGTTCACTTCGGCAAGTCCGGTTTCGTCGGCAATGGCACAGCCACAAAGTTCACCATCTTTTGAAATGGCCACATAAGCATAGGCATCGGTATTTACAGTAAAGCTTGCTGCTCCAAGGGGCATAAGTCCCTGATAATTGGCTGTGGCATCAGGTGGTTGCGAAAAATAAATCATGATCGAAGGGTCGCCCATCAAGTGATAGATCTCCCAATAATAGGTTTCCATAGTCGATCCGGCCTGGGTAACAGCAAGGTTTCCTGCCGAAGGCATTTGTCCCTGGGTTGCGTACCATTCCGCCAAAGGTTCGCCACTATCGTGGAAAGTGCGGTCGTAAGCACCGTAATGATCAACATTGTAAACAGGGTTGGCGGCAATAGCTTCAAAACCTACACCGAACCAAAAATCTTCGTCCCAATAGGTACTGTTTGATCCACCAATATATCCAAGGGCGCCTTTGTTGGCGGCCCTCAGCATCTCTTCCCCAAAGCAGGTAGTCTGGAATTCAACGGAAGAACAACAGTTCCCAATTACCAATGGGTATTTGTGATTGTTTGTAAGACCAGGGATATGGCCAATGTTGAACGCAGGGTCTGACCATCCACTCGGGCCGCAATGTGCTGTATAATTGGCAAAGGAAACACCATCGCTGATATTTTGCCTTATCTCCTGTGAGTAGTTTCCTC
Source organism: Bacteroidota bacterium (assembly GCA_024278155.1). Classification (GTDB taxonomy): domain Bacteria; phylum Bacteroidota; class Bacteroidia; order Bacteroidales; family JAADJA01; genus JAADJA01. The sequence goes on from JAJRTT010000070.1 coordinate 13,266, forward strand.
CTCCCGGTTCGGGCTGGAGATAGGTATGTGAATAAATCCCATGGGCGGCATTGAAGTAGTATGTCGTTCCGTAATTAATCTGTCCGTTGCCCCAGGTAAGCTGGTGGCTTGCATCGGCACCGGCAACCATCACTACTTCATCAAGGAAAGAAGGATCGGGGAATGTGTATTGTTCATATTCCAGGGTTTTGTCAATTTGCGGCTGCAGTTCGGTCAGGTTATTTGCCGACCATCTCCCATAATAACATTCTGGATAAATATCGCCCGTGTATTCACAATAATAAAGATCGGTTACATGACCGGCTGCCGTACCTGTAAAGGCTGGTATTTGTGCAACATCGCCCACGAACAAAACAAAGCTCTGTGCATTTGCACCTGTCGGGGGATTATTGTAATAGTCTTCAAGAAAACTTTTGATCGAAGAGGTTGTATTTCCCACATTTGGGTCATCGGTATAAGCCACAACTACATTGAAGCCTTTTTTCGTTTTCCATTCAACCACAGGTTGAAGGGCGTCTTCGAACATGGGATCGGATACAATAATCATCGTTACGGGCTCATCCATGATCAGCTCTTTTCCTTCCAATGGCTTGTAATTGATCAGCTCATTATAAACTCTTTCATAATATGGGGAAAACAACTTTTGTTTCCGCGAGATGGTTTCACCGATATCCGCATTGTTAAAGTCGATACGAACATCGAGGTTGGAAAAAACACGGACCTGGTTCGTTACCGGATTATAGAGAACCGGGGAAATCTCGACCCGTGCCATATGCACGCCCCTCATAACCCCAAGGTCAACAAGCCTAACAATGTCCTGACCATAAAATTCATCAATGTTGTACCGCTCCTGGTCGTAAACAAATTCCAAATCGTTGGGGTCATCAATGCTTTTTGAAACCGGTGGCTGAACAGGCAGCACGAAATTGTCAATTCCGTATTCCGCCAAATCTGCTTCAAAATAGGTCATGTTATTGAAACCGACGTTAACGGTAGAATTTACCGGGATTTCAATTAACCTTTTTAGAACAGGAAGTTGAGGGTCTCCTTCACTTTCGGTATAACCATATCCGGGAACGTTCAATAATGTAAAATAACCTTCTTTGGTTTTTACATTTATGAAATTAATGTCGGAAAGGGTGCTACTCATTTCTAAAGTTGAGTAGGTGTTTTTCGTGATTTTAAGTGCGGTGGAAACATTTGAGTTCACCTTGATGTTCCCGGCATATAGCATACTGGAAACAAATGCCGTCAGGGTTAAAGCCAGCATTGCCTTTTTCATAATCGTATTCTTCTTCATTCGTACTCTTTTTAGGATTGTTTTTTGAATAATGGATTTTGTAAGCGCAAATATATGTTGATTCTTTTATAATTCCTAAAATGTTTTCAATAGACAAAAGCCGTTTATATTTGGTTGCTTAAAACCCCGGGGAGTTCGTTTTATGTAATATGGCCTGTTTTGATTTGTTCCATTTAACGGCCAATCACTGAAAGGGAACCGTATGGAATAAGACCGTTGCGAAGCTCATTTTGCAAAAATATTCCAGCATTGCCTTCGTTTTGCCACTTGGGCGAAACAAGGGCCAGGGAAATTTTTCAACCGCAGTCATCTTTCTGATAATGAGGATTGAAAAATTTTGATACCGAAGATCGGGAATAAAAAACGAATAGCCATCAATTACATTTCCACCTATTGAACCCGTGAAAACTCTGCCAGGCTGGTCTCCAGGTATTTTTTTGAAATTTGCCTGACAGGGTACCAGGCGGCCGCAAGCCCTATAAGGAAAACAGTAAAGAAAACAGCGATAAAGTCCAGGGCCACCATTTTTACAGGATATGCCGGGACAATGAAAGCATTGGCTTCGCTGCCAAGCCCAATAAGCCCAAACCGGAGTTGGAGCCAGCACAGGATGCCACCGAGCAACAATCCCAATACCGCACCTGAGATTGAAATCAGTATGCCTTCGACAAGGAAAATGCGCTTGATGGTTTTATTGTTGGCGCCCATCCCGTATAAAATGGCAATGTCTTTCTTTTTGTCGAGGATAAGCATGGTGAGCGAGCCAACCACATTGAAAGTGGCGATAAGAAGGATAAATGAAAGGATGAAAAAGATGGCCCATTTTTCCGATTTCATGATTTTGTACAGAAGCTCTTGTTGCTGAAAACGGTTCTTGACGACATAATCACCGCCAATCATTTTTTTTATTTGTCCAATGATTTTTTCTGTATCAGCATCTGGTGAAAGCCGCAGTTCCAGGCCTGTGAGTTCATCCTTGTATTCCATGAGTTTTCGGGCCAAGCCGAGAGGGATGATGATATATTTTGTGTCGATGTCCTGTTGCACCGAGAACACAGCCGAAGGGACAGCGGTTCCAGTATTGAACGAGCTTTCAAAAGACGAAAGGTTTTTGGCCGTCCGCCGGGGAACGTAAATATTTACCGGGGTCGAAAAATCATTCAGGTTTATTCCAAGGTGATAGGCCACGAGATAGCCCATGACGGTATAGTCGGTTTTCCCCTTTTGCAAAACAAAGGCCCCATCGACAAGCATCGTGTCCAATGGATTGTTGATGAGGAAATCATCGCTTACCCCTTTTATTTTTACGATGTACTGTTCCGTTTTGTATTTCAGGAGGGCATTTTCTTCAACTACTTCCGTGTAACTTATCAAGCCAGGGATTTCCTTGATTTTTTCCTTGGGAAGATCGTTTGCATTAAAGGTTTTTCCGGTTTTTGCCGTAATCAGTATGTCTGCATCAAAAGTATTGAAAAGCGATTTCACCAAATCCTCAAAACCGTTGAACACCGACAAAACCACGATCAGCGCCATGGCCCCAACGGTGACGCCCATAACCGAAATCCCCGAAATGATATTGATGATATTGTGCGATTTCTTTGAGAGAAGGTAGCGTTTGGCTATGTATAGGGGGAAGTTCATTTGTTTTGTTCAATAGTAATCCGTTAATGCACGATAATTCGCGACATGAAACAATAACTTTGATTGCAAGTCCTGGTTTTCTTAATGGGATGAAACATGGAACTTGCAGCCCGCAACTCTTTCAACCTACCTGGTCTCCTTCCGCACTGGCTTTCTTCGGCCAAAAAGGTTTTGTCCATTACTTCCAGGCTTTCACAATTAGCCCCGTTCCTGTTTTATGCTTTAGTTTTAAATCGAGGTAATTCAGCAGCAGGGCAAACGGAAATGTGATCAGGTAATAGATGGGCAATACAATCAGGAAAACCTTTGAAGTGTTGAGCATCAGGATTGGGTATTTCATCGAAATCTTCCATGAAATTTTTCCGGTCGCCCCATAATTGTAACGGGCCTCGGTTTTTGAAAACCCCGCACTTTTCAGCTTCTCCTGTATTTCGTCAATACCGTAACCGTCCCGTACATGTTCATCGATAAAAGAGCCGTGTTCGTCTTCATGGTCGTGCACATCGGAACCTCCCTGGTCCGAAGGGGTCGAAATCAAAACCATCCCGCCCGGTTTCATGGATTGATGGAAATTCTTAAAAACCCCCACATCTTCAAGTATATGCTCCATCACGTCCACCGACAACACCATATCGTATTTCCCGGGTTCCGTGAATTTTGTTAAATCCGCAATCTGGAAAGAAACATTCTTCCGGCCAATTTTCCGAAAGAAATTATTGCAGTCCTCAATCTGCTCATCTTTTACGTCCACACCGTTGATTTTCCATTTCCTGTTTTTCCCCGAAAGGAAAAACACATATTGCCCAAAGCCCGACCCGGCATCCAGGATTTTCAAATCATCCGGTTTTCCCTTTGCCCATTTGTTCACCTCGCTTTTAATATGCCATGTCCGCAGCAGTAGAAGGTCAAGCAGCTTATAAAATAATTTTCGCAGGAACGGGCTTTTGTTGAAGATATTCCCCAGGGTTCTTTTTATCGGATCGTATTGCATGGAGGTTAATGTTATTCGTCTTCCAGTAGTTTTTCAATGTTTTCGATATAGTCCAGTGAATCATCCAGGAACAATTGCAGTTCGGGGACTACCCTGAGCTGTTTCCCCACGCGTTGCCCGAGCATATACCTGATCTCTTTGGTGTGTTTCCTGATTTTTGTCAACAGCCCTTCTTTGTCCTGGGTCGCAAACAGGCTGAGGTAAACTTTGGCCTCGGCAAGGTCGCGGGTAACATGGATCTTTGTAACGGTGACCATTGCACCGCCTGCCAGATGCAAACTCTCGCGCTGGAAAATTTCACCAAGATCGCGCTGGAGCAGTTTTGAGATTTTAAGTTGTCTTGTGGATTCCATGGTGCAAAAGTAAACTATTTCCCATAAAAAAAATTCGTTTTCTGCTATAAGGTCACATTGAGCCCGTGTAAGGTCACATTGAGCCCGTGTAAGGTCACATTGAGCCCGTGTAAGGTTACATTGAGCCCGTGTAAGGTCACATTGAGCTCGTGTAAGGTCACATTGAGCTCGTGTAAGGTCACATTGAGCTTGTCGAAGGTCACATTGAGCTTGTCGAAGGTCACATTGAGCTTGTCGAAGGTCACATTGAGCTTGTCGAAGGTCACATTGAGCTTGTCGAAGGTCACATTGAGCTTGTCGAAA
>JAJRTT010000071.1 GCA_024278155.1 Bacteroidota bacterium
ACAATGTAATGCGCTTCTGACATTCCGTGTTCGGTTTTGACGGTAACCTTGTTTCCATCGACCATAACAACCGGTAAATGGCTCCCCACTTTCTTTGCAAAGCGCCCTGGGTTATCTTCGGTATAAATTATGTTGTCCGGTAGCTTGTCCCCTTTCCCGGGTGATGCAAAAACACGGTTTCCTGCCATTGCAGCGGCGGCCACCATGGATATCTTTAAAAAATTCCTTCTGTTTGACATGATAAAAGTTTTAGTGATTTATATCTGAACTAACAAATTGGGTTCACCAATTGTTCAGCATGTCAAAAACCGGGGAAGGTTTAAGGGGGCTTCTATTAATTTGATATGAACCAAAATAATGGCAACAGTCAATTCAATAAACTATCTCAGATTGATTGAGAGAGTATGATTAAAAGGATAATTGCCAAAATAAGAGCATAGCTGAATGGGTTGCCAAAATTTAAAGTCCATCCCAATTCAGGGTTGATTTTTGGAACTGTAAATCTCGGGTCTTTCCGGTTGAAATAAAAAACCCCTTTCCAGTTATCCGGGTTTTTGCCCATCAAATCATAATTGGCTTTTTTTTGTTTCTTTTTCATGTTCTTATTGTTTTTCATGCTTGACTCTAAGTTGAATCTTTCTGTTTCGCCCTTCCCGCATCTTTCAAGGCTTTGCTGATAATCCACTCCAACTGCCCATTGGTACTGCGGAATTCATCGGCGGCCCATTTCTCCACCATTGCCAATATTATCGGGTCGATACGTAATACGAAAGGTTTTTTCTTTGCCATGATTGTTATCCTTGCTTAATTGCCCTGGTTGTTTTTAATTGGGGAACCGAGCCTGCCATCATTCTTTTCATGGCATAAGTTAGGGCATCTTTTCTTTGTGTCCCAATTAATATCTTGCGCCCATCTTTCAAATATAATTGCAGGCCCATATTTCCCTTTACATTGTATGCCGATCCATACTTCCTTCTTTTCTTTGGGCTTCCGTGTGTTTTTACGCCCCAGCCACCGTATTCCCGGATTGGTTTATATTGCCTCGTTTCATAGCTTTCGATCGAATCTGCGGAAATTGCCCTGAATTTACGGATCATCGGTGGGTAGCGATAGTGAATCCCGTCCATTTTAATTACCACCTCCAGTTTCATTTTGTAAAATAAGAATGTGAGCCCGATCATCAGTAAAACAATAAAAACGCCAAACACGATCAATCCGGAATCCGACATGGGATTGTCGCCCCAGGGTTCCCCATTTACCAATTGCTTGTTGAAAGCAGAGCCAAAAACCCAGAACACAGAAACAAATGAGGGCATAAGGATCAGCCAAATCCAGGGCTGGCTAAATCGTTGTTCTTCTTTGAAAAGGGTTTTTTCCATGATTGTCAATTTAACTGTTTTAAGAGTAAAGGCTCCCTGTGTTAACAATCGGTGTGGCATCCTTGTCCGAACAAAGGACAACCATCAGGTTACTGACCATGGAGGCTTTCTTCTCATCATCCATGTCGATGATGTTTTTATCAGATAGTTGATCCAAGGCCATTTCGACCATGCTCACGGCACCTTCAACAATTTTAAACCTGGCCGAAACAATTGCAGTTGCCTGTTGCCTGCGCAACATGGCGCTTGCGATTTCTGATGCATATGCAAGGTAATTGATCCTTGCTTCTATTACATTGATCCCTGCTATTTCCAAACGTTCACGGATTTCTTCCTCCAGCATGTGGTTCACTTCGTCGGCACCTCCGCGCAAGGTGATTTTTGCGTCCTCGTCCTCCAGGTTGTCATAAGGGAAGTTACCTGCCAGTTTCCGGATGGCGGCTTCGCTTTGGATATTTACGAAATGTTGGTAATCGTCCACGTCAAAAGCAGCCTTGAAGGTGTTTTTCACTTTCCAGACTAAAACGACACCTATCATCACAGGGTTCCCGATTTTGTCGTTTACCTTTATGGGCTCACTATCAAGGTTCCGGGCACGTAAGGATATTTTCTTCTTGACAAAGAATGGGTTCACCCAAAAAAAGCCGTTCGTAAGGATCGTACCTTTGTATGCCCCAAACAGGACAAGTACGGAGGATTCGTTTGGGTTAACGATTACAAAACCCCCAATTCCGAACAAGCCCAGGGCAAGCGGGATTATCAACCAGAAGTTTTTCATGAAAATCAATCCCAATACTGGGATTATGATAAGCAGTAAAATAATAAACAGGGCCAAGTACCCTGACATTGCTGAAAAGTCTTTTTCTTGTTTCATTGCTATATTTTTAGTTTGATTTATAATGATATTAAAATGATATTGCAATGATACGATATTGGGATAGGCTTTGTCAAGTTTTTTTTGAATTATTTTTTTATTGGAGATTAAAACTGGGACAGGCATACTTGATTTTAGCGAATAAAAGAAATGCTTATTTTTGGCAATCACATTCGTCAGACCACTTAGCACAGGCAAGCGCACCGGACATTCGTCAGACCACTTGCACAAGCAAGCGCACCGGGGAGTAGTCAGACGAATCCCGGCCAAAAACACAGGATAGTGGTCAAATGATTTGTTACAAACGAATAAAAAGGAAAATGAACTTTATTGACGGGCATATTTATCACATTTACAATCGGGGAAACAACAGGCAATTGATTTTCTTTAAGGATGAGAATTATCGATACTTCCTTCGCAAGGTCAAGGGCAGTATTCTTCCCTTGGCGGATATTTTGGCTTTTTGCCTAATGCCAAATCATTTTCATATTATGGTGATGGTGCGCTCACATTCGTCAGACCACTTCGCACGGGCAAGCGCACCGGGCAGTGGTCAGACGAGTCCCGGGCACTTCTTTCAGGCAGGCGCATCACGTGGTGGCCAGGCGAATAGCAGTCATCCACTGGTTGGCAAAATTGCCCATATGCTCAGTTCTTATACACGGGCAATTAATATTCAGGAGAATAGGACGGGTTCATTGTTCACGAAAAAGACAAAAGCGAAAAATATCACCGAAGCAGAATCATCAAGAAGAGTGAAAGGATTTCATCCAGGGCAATCCGTCTATGCCCTAAACTGTTTTCATTATATCCATCAAAATCCAATAAAAGCTGGATTGGTTAAAAAAATGGAAGATTGGGAGTTTTCTTCCTTTAGGGAGTTTTCAAAGGATATCCCTGAAAGGATCGTAAATCCACAACTGGTACAGGAAATAATAGGTTTTGATATTGAAGGTTTCAGGGAACAGTCATTTGATATTTTGAATGAGGAGGATGTTGAAGGGATTTGGTAGTGTATTTACATTCGTCAGACCACTTCGCACGGGCAAGCGCACCGGGCAGTGGTCAGACGAATCCCGGCCACTTCGCACGGGCAAGCGCACCGGGCAGTGGTCAGATAAATCCCGAAAAGTATGGATATTGTAACATTAGAATAAAAATACGGTAAACAAATTATGACCTTTAAAAACCTGAAAACAATATTCATTTTTGTTATTTGCATTGTTGGGACCGTTTCCGGCCAGGGTCAGAAAGGCATTGTCGAACAAGTACAAATTGACAGTACAAAACCAAAGTCCATTGACGAAATCAATTATCAAATTCCAGTTTCCCTTGGGTATACACACATTTGGAACATAAAAGGCAAGTTTTTGTTGGGGACAGGTTTTCATTTAGGTTATGCTGCCTACCGACCGCATTACAGCGATTTTTTTCTGTATAGTGTTTTTTCGAGGAATTTGTTCAGCAAAAATAAGTTCAACAGGAAGTTTGATTATGATATTGGTATGTTCAATTCGTTTTCATTTCAAACCGAAACTGCATTCTTAGGAATAACATCTACGGTTTACTATAACTTTTGGAAATTAAAAATTGGCATGAACATGTTAACGGGGCCTGTCCTGCAGGAATGGGAAGTAAAGTTTTTCCCAATGGTGGCCTTAACCCCTATTTTGGTCTTTCGGTTTTGATATTTGCCATCCACCCCGGCACATCTGCAACAGCAGGCCTCCGCCCGTAAAAGGCATCATCCAGTTTAAGGGCGGCCAATCGAAAAACTGATGAATTTTTAATACCTGCCCTCACAATATTATGCAGCATATTATCCGGATGGGAAAAAGGGCAAACGCTGATGCACCTTCCGCAATCGGTCCCGAGTGTTGCCCACAATCCAAAGCAGGCTTCCTGATTGATTTGCCAACGGACGGCCCCGCCAATATTTTCCCTGTCGGAAAATGAAATGGCCTGGCTTGGACAGGAATCGGCACATTTTTTACACTTTATGCAAAAATCGATCATGGAATAATCATGAAGGGGCTGGTCGGTTACAAGTGGAATGTTGGTAGTCACTACCGCAAGCCGAACCCTTGGGCCCAGTTTGGGCGTCATTAAAATCCCCATCCGGCCGATTTCGCCCAAACCTGCATCACGTGCCACCAAAGGGCAAACCACTTCATAATTCCCGTCCACATGCGCCCTGGCTTCGTA
>JAJRTT010000072.1 GCA_024278155.1 Bacteroidota bacterium
GTGGATGCTTTTTGCATAGGAAAGTGTGGGCGCTTTTTACATAGTAGATGATTTAAGCTTTTTCCGGCTTTTTCATTTTCCACCTTTTGTGCGACCACAGCCAGTTTTCAGGTTGCTTGCGGACAACGTCTTCAAGTTTTGCCGCAAACCGCCTTGTTATTTCCCCATCTTCCAACCCCTTCGGATCCTGGACCAAAACAGAAAGATAAATTTCGTAATACCCACGTTTCACCCTTTTCATATCGGCATACAAAACAGGCAAGTTATAGCTTTTAGCATACAGTTCAGGGCCATGGAGAAAAGCGGTTTCCCTGCCCAAAAAATCGACCCAATAGGATTTCCGGGCATTTGAGGGGCTTTGGTCGGCCACAAGGAAATAAGCCGTTTGCCTGTCTTCGTATTTTTTAAAAGTGGCCGCAGTTCTATAAAACGAGACCATTTCGATGCCCGTGCGTTCGCGGTTCTTCTTTATCACCCTGTCCATCCTTTTGTTGGAAAGGGGCTTGTAAAAAACGGCCACGTCACAATCTATCTGCAAAGGGATCGAAAGCCCTCCCCATTCCCAATTATTGTAATGCGGGGCGGTAACGATGAAACTCTGCCCCCTCTTCAAAAACGGGTCAAGCAGTTCAGGGTTCATAAAACGATGCCTTTTCACCACCCGCTTTTTCGTTAACGAAAACCCCTTCAATGTCTCGACCATAACATCCGATAAGTTCCGGTAACTTAACCGGACGATCCGTTTCAACTCTTTTTCGGAAATTCCCGGAAAACTTTTTCTCAGGTTGTCGTAAACCACATCTTTCCGGTAACCAACAATCCTGTACAATATAAAACCCAGGATATCGGAAATCAGGTACAGGACAAAAAAGGGGGTTATTGCTATGATAAAAACGAAAAGATGAACAACAGCAGTTACAAGAAAATCCATTTCAAAAATTTAATGATCCATGAAAAGTGGCAAATATATAAAAATATGAACTTTGTTTTTTGATTTTAGGGATATATGGGTTTTCCATTTCCATTGGCGGTCACGATCTGCGGGAGTGCCCGTTCACAAATTGCAGATATCCATAGCAGTTACCGGTCTGGGCCCTTATGCTTTTCAAACTCAGAAAGAAGCTTGTTGGTTTGGGCATTTAGTTTCTTTTTGAAGAATACAGTCCAGCCTGTCAATGTACCCTGAAAGCCCAGGGCCTGTTTCGACCAGGCATATAGGTTGAAATGGTCGGTGTGCTTTATTATTTTCCCGTCCCTAAACTCAAATTCCGCATTGATTTTATTGTGGACTTTCCTGCCGGTTTTCCTAAAAACGTAATGTGCTTCCCAATGGGCAATTCCCTTTTTTCCGCTTGCTTCCATTTTGAATGTTTCAACCACAAAGTCTTTCCCTTTCTGGCTTTCACACAACATACGCCACATGTTCCTTGCCTTGTCACATTTCAAAATACCAAAGGCTGGGTCTTCAAAAACAATATCATCGTGATAGCAACCGACCATGGTTTCGGCATCCAGATTGGCAAAGGCACTGTAAAATGTTTCGATTAGTTTTTGCATGATTTAGGTATTTGACCTATTTCCCCACCTTCGGCATTACAGGGTATTGCTTCATAATAACGGCCACTGCCATCTGGATGCGCTTTTCCCTGCCTTTTGGGTCTTCCTTGATGGTATTGCTGCCTATCCCTTCCCAAATAAGTTTTTCTTTGGTTTTATCGTACACATCGCAAACCAGTGTTCCAACATGATAATCATAAGTGCTGATGGTGGTTGTCCCGTATGAAGGGCCCCATCCATAACCCGGGCCGTAACCGTAATAGCCGCCGTAATATCCTCCATAACCTCCCGTTGTGTTGGCCACGGTTTCGGTTTTTTGCTGGATAACGATAAAAAGGGTCACCACTAAATCGCCACCGGACTCAACATAGGCCAGGCCCCGGCTATTGAATTCGCTGTTAAATGCTTTTTCAATGCGCTTTTTGTCAAGGTCGTTTAAGAGTTGGTCGCTCTCTTTTGCCCAGCCATAATACTCGAAAGTCTTGTATTGCGCAAAATCAACTGATTTGTCATAATCGGCAGAAACTTTAATGCCACCGCATGAACTTGTCAGGAATACCAGGATCCCTATTCCAAAAAGACTGATTATTGTTTTGTAATTCATAACATGAAATTTTTAATTGTTTTTATATTTCTTCCTTTTAATGATTCAATGAGACAAGGATTCAATGAACGAAGGTTTAAAGGGTTCAAGGCTGGGAAAAGTGCATTCTTCTCGAATTGGACATAGGACGTTCTCAAGAAACCCTTTAAACCGAACTGTAAAACTAATAAAAAATGTGGATATTGCAATTGGCTTAATTGTGTAATTTTGCGGTAAATAATTTCCGAAAATGATTGAAAAAACAATAGCCGAAAAAGCAGCCGAAGCGGTAAGTGCTTTGTACCGTGCAAATATTGCAGCCGAAGATTTTCAGATCGAGAAAACAAACCCGGAGTTTGAAGGGGATTACACGCTCGTGGTTTTCCCGCTTGCCCGTTTTTCAAAAAAACCGCCTCCCGATACGGCGAAAGAAATGGGTGAATACCTCGTGGGGCATATGGATGAGCTATCTGGTTTTTCGGTCGTGAAAGGCTTTTTGAACCTATCGGTAATCGAAAGCTATTGGGTTGACCTGTTTTTGAACATCATACAGGAAGAAAATTATGGTTTTGCAAAAGAGATAGAGAAACAGCCTTTCGTAATCGAGTATTCTTCGCCCAACACCAACAAGCCCCTACACCTCGGGCATATACGGAACAACCTGCTGGGCTACTCCATCGCAGAAATCATGAAAGCCAACGGAAAGAACGTCGTAAAAATAAACCTGATAAACGACCGGGGCATCCATATCTGTAAATCGATGCTGGCATGGCAAAAGTGGGGCGAGGGCGAAACACCTGAATCCTCGGGGTTAAAGGGCGACCACCTGATCGGGAAGTATTATGTGCTTTTCGACCAAATGCACAAAACCGAAATCAAAGAAATGGTGCACCGTGGTTTTACCGAAAAAGATGCGATCAACGAAGCCCCATTGATGCAGGCGGCCAGGGAAATGTTGAGGAAATGGGAGAATGCCGATGCCGATGTTCTGGATATCTGGCGCTTGATGAATTCGTGGGTTTATGAGGGTTTTGACGAAACCTATAAACGGCTTGGTGTTGATTTCGACAAAACCAATTACGAATCGCAAACCTATTTGCAGGGAAAAGAGATTGTGGAGGAAGGACTCGAAAAAGGGGTTCTTTACAAAAAGCCGGACGGTTCTGTCTGGATCGACCTGACGGATGAAGGCCTCGACCAAAAACTCCTGTTGCGCAGCGATGGCACGTCCGTTTACATGACCCAGGATATTGGGACGGCGCAGCGGCGATGGGACGAGTTCCATCCGGAAAAATTGCTGTACGTGGTGGGCAACGAACAAATCTATCATTTTGACGTACTGAAAAAAGTATTGAAAAAACTGGGCCGGGATTGGGCCGGAATTGTTTATCACCTGTCATACGGGATGGTGGAGTTGCCACATGGACGGATGAAATCGAGGGAAGGGACCGTGGTGGATGCCGATGACCTGATGGACGAAATGTTCGAGACCGCACGGAAAACAACAGAAGAGTTGGGCAAGACGGGTGATTTCTCCGAAGAAGAAAAAAAATCACTTTTCCAGATGATAAGCCTCGGCGCCCTCAAATACTATATCCTGAAAGTGGACCCCAGGAAGAATATGCTTTTCAACCCGGAGGAATCCATTGACTTCAACGGGAACACAGGCCCGTTTATCCAATACACCTATGCACGGATACAGTCGGTGCTGCGGAAATCTGAGAAAGGAACAGCTGATTTAACACAGCATCTGGAAAAATCATCCATCCAAATTACCTCTGGCGAAAAGCAACTCATCCAAATGATAAATGGCTTTCCACAGATTGTTGCCCAGGCAGGCGAAAATTACAGCCCGGCACTCATCGCCAATTATTGTTTCGACCTGGTGAAGGAATACAACCATTATTACCAAAGCACGCCCATCCTGAAAAGGGTAGAGCCCGAAGTGGCCGGGTTCCGTTTGGTATTGAGCCACTTCACCGGCAAAATCATTAAAAAATCCATGAGACTTCTTGGGATTGATGTACCAGGGCGGATGTAATTTCCTTTGTATCCATCGGCGGATGACCCTGGGCAACCTCGATATTTTCCAATCGGGGCCATGAGCTATATCAATTGGGGGAACCTTTGCAAAAACAACATTTGTAGCGATAGAAGCTTGAACCCAGCCTGCAACCCAAAAGATTATTTTGAAACAATGAAAGTCCTAATTCGTCTTCCCCGGATAAACCTTCAAAGCTTCTTCGAGGCATTTCATGGAGGCTTTGAGGTCATTGGTGTTCAGCACATAACTGATACGTACTTCGTCGAGGCCACGTCCTTTGGTGGCGTAAAACCCGGTGGCGGGTGCAAGCATCACGGTTTCGTTGTTATAGGCGAAATCTGCGAGCAACCATTGGCAGAACTTATCGGAATCGTCGATGGGCAGTTTGGCAACCACATAAAAGGCACCGAGCGGGTTGGGGCAAAAAGCGTCCTTCATATTGTTGATGGCCTCTACCACCACATTGCGGCGGGCAAGGTATTCCTCCAGCACCTCTACAAAATAGGAATCCGGTGTTTCGATGGCAGCTTCGGCAGCAACCTGTCCGAAAGTGGGCGGGCTAAGGCGTGCCTGTGCAAACTTCATGGCGGTGGCCATCAGCTTCTTGTTTTTCGAGATCATGCAACCGATACGGACACCACAGGCACTGTAGCGTTTGGAAACAGAGTCGATCAGGATCACATTGTCGTCCAGGCCATCGAGGTGCATAACCGAAATATGTTTTTTGCCATCGTAGCAAAATTCGCGGTAAACCTCATCGGCAAACAGGTACAGATCATGCTTGAGGGCAATGGTCTTCAGGGTTTCCAGTTCTTCACGGGAATATAGGTAACCTGTTGGGTTATTGGGATTGCAAACCATGATCGCTTTGGTCTTTGGCCCGATCACCTTTTCGAACTCGCTGATCGGCGGCAGGGCAAATCCCGTTTCAATATCCGAGGGGATGGGGACCACTTTAACGCCGGCGTTCACGGCAAAGCCGTTGTAATTGGCATAAAAGGGCTCGGGAATAATTATTTCGTCACCGGCATCCATACATGAATTCATGGCAAATAGAATAGCCTCGGAAGCCCCGGCCCCGATAATAATATCATCGGCCGTAATGTGGATGTCGTGTTTTTTGTAATACCCGGCCAGCTTCTCGCGATAGGACAAAATCCCTGCAGAATGGCTGTAGGCAACAACCTTCTGGTCGAAATCACGAATGGCATTGAGGGCCACTTCCGGCGTTTCGATATCGGGCTGGCCAATGTTCAAATGATAAACATTCACTCCTCTTCCCTTTGCTGCTTCTGCATAAGGCACTAATTTCCTGATTGGGGACTCGGGCATCATTTTTCCCTTTTTCGATATTTCTGGCATGATGATTTTTTTAGCAAGGATAAACCAGGGACTAGGGACTATCAACTAGAAAGCTGAACCCAGTCCATGGTACACCTCTTGGTTTTTAAAAACAAAACTATTCAATACGGCCACAAATATACTGATGCTGACGGAACAACATCTACTTATCCCCAAAAAAAAACCCGGTTTTTGTCAAACCGGGGTTTTTATTGTCAGCAGCCATGCCGCATTATTATGTTCAGTTTATTTATTTACCGGACTGGCAATTTTGTCAACTTTTTTCTCAGGTACGGCAGCTCCTGATTTGGCAAGGATTTTCCCTTTGATTTTCAAGGTAACGGGAGAAACTTTTGCATTGGAGTTCACATAAATGCTTTTGTTGATGGTACCGACCCTTTTGGTGTCATACTTAACTTTGATCACGCCAGACTGTCCCGGAAGGATGGGTTCACGTGGCCATGTGGGAACCGTGCAACCACAACTTGAACGTACATTGGAAAGGATAAGCGGTTCTTTGCCTTCATTCGTGAATTTAAATTCGCATTTTCCATCGGCATGTTGCTGAATGGTTCCATAATCATGGACTGTTTTTTCAAATTTGATATCCGGTGCATTGGGGCTGGTGTTCTTTACTGAAACCGGCTGTTGCTTATGCTCCTTTTTTACCGGGGGCTTTGCGCTCGGTGCATGGTTTGACGATGAGACCTGTGCATTTACAGAAAACGCAACGAACATTATCATTGCGAGGGAGATTACTGATTTTTTCATTGGATTACCGTTTTAGTGAATAAAATATCTTTATCGCGCAAATATAGAAATTAATCAATCCCTTCCTTATCCGTTAACATATTTTTACATATGTGAACAATTTGTAAATGGGTTATTGGATGTTGGTTATAGATCAAGAGTCATGGGCTTAGCACCTTAATGCCTAACCCATAAGGCTTAACTTTCAAGTCAACTATTTAATCACCACCATCTGGACCGTTTCCGATTGTCCATTGGTGTTCAGGTGGCAGTAATAGACCCCTTCTGCAAGGTCCCCGGCTTCCACTTGTATGTTATAGGTTCCGGCACCCTGCTCTTTGTCCACCAGGCTTTTCACCTGTTTCCCAAATAAATCAAATATGGCAAGGTTCACATGGCCGTTTTCCTTTAGTTCATAACGCACGGTTGCTTTCTCCGAAAATGGATTTGGATATGCAACCACAGAAATGCGTTGTTTTCTGACAGAATTGGCAATACCCGTAAATTGTGGAACAATGTGTCCGTAATAAACATCCTGTTCTCCGTTGAGTGTATTCGCCCATGCAAGGTGAGCCCCTTCATTGTCGGAGACCATATCAAAATAATCGCCCATTTTATTTTGTTGCGGCCATCCCACATGTGGGTCAAAGGCTTCGGAAAGTTTTTGGTTCACCGTCCAGGTATCCCCCTGATCGATGGAATAAGAATAATACAAACTTGACATATATGTACCCGGGTTATCCCGTGTATCCAGCCAGACGGCATCAATCCGTCCATTGGGCGCCACCGACATGGTACCGAACCATTGTGTGTTATTTGAACTTATGTCATCATCATTGACCCGAACCGGTAGTTGCCAATTTTCCCCTCCATCCGTACTTTTCGCAAAATATATCTCGCCCGGATCATTGGACGAATATGGCGAAACCGCTGCCATAACGTAAACGTTTCCGGCCCCTGGCCCATCGGAAATATCGGTATCGACCCATGCCTGTCCAAGCAGGCCTTGCGGGTTTATATCCGTCCATCCCGAAAGCTCACCACCAAGGTAAACGTTAGTATAAGAATCCCATCCAACCACGATCCCTGAATTCTGGGCCGATGTGGATCTTGCAACGATTATGCCCCCTGTCTGATCCGAAGCACCCACTATATACAATGTCCCGTCAGCACCTACCGCAAGGGTTCCCCAATAAGGGTTGCCATCATTTTCCACACAATCTTCATAAGAATCGCCACCGTTAACAGACCGGGTAAAGGCACCGGGATAACAAATGCTCCAGTAAGAGGTCCAGAATGAGTAATTATTGCCCATGCCATTTTCCGAAATTTTGTCAATCCGCATCCATTGTTTATCTCCTCCCTGAGCATATGTCCCTTCGTCCCATTCCACACCGCCATCGGTAATCCGAAAAACATCGCACCACATATTATCATTATCGTCAACGGTGAGGCTGTTGTAATAAAAATTCCCTTCGGAATCAAAATCCAAAACGGGATCGGAACGGAAAATACCGGGATTGATCACACCCGGGAAAGTCCATGTCTGTCCGGCATCGGTGGAATATCCATAACCTGCCTGCCTGAAATTATTTCCCACATCGTCAAACTGCCTCCAACCGATAACAATACGATTAGGGTCGGTTGGGTCAACGGCCAGCGAAGGCTCGTTTCCGGCATCGCCCAAGATATTATCCCCATTCTCGTCCACGTTCACCTGTGCCATAAAAAACAAACTGGTGGCTTTTGCCTGATAAGACGGAGAAGTTTTATGTCCATGATTTAAATTAGGGACATAAGGGTCATCAATCGTTTCATGGTGCATATTTGATTTGTTTTTGCCCTGTTGGGCATTGGCAATATTCGATAACATCAACAAAAAGCCAAAAGCAAACAGTATAGTTCTTTTGACTTGTAACAACTCACTTTGTAAAACTACATTTCTCATGATTATTTATTTAACGGTTAATTCTGTTTAAGAAGACAGGACTTAATACTTATAGTTGCACAATGTACCCATGTTTTTATTATCCCATCAGCTTTCCTGCAAAGTTAATCTATCCCCTTTCACGTTGGTGACATCACCAATGTATGCCAAAGCCAAAACTGCTTCCAGTTGGTGTTGTCACCGACTGGTTTCAATTATTCGCTTTTATTGGCACTACCCTATTGATTAAATTGATTCACCTTCACGTTGGTGACAACATCAACGTGAGGCATGTGGCTTTAACCCGGCTTGCAATTATTCCTGGTGCCATTCGGGCAATCTGCCTGGTGTCCAGGGAGCGCCATAGCGTTCAAGTTCTTTTTCGATTTCGGGCAAACGGCTGCTCCTTGTTGGTGTTATCACCAACA
>JAJRTT010000073.1 GCA_024278155.1 Bacteroidota bacterium
CTCTTGGGAAAACAATATTACCGAAATCAATTTAAAAGGCCTGGATAAATTAACACAATGTGATTTTCATGGCAATCAAATCAGTACCATTGACCTCTCTGATAACATTAACTTAAGATTATTGAATTTTCAGGGAAACCCCATTTCAGAAATTGACCTTTCAAACAACACTGCTTTACGTTATATTAAATTTGGGGATAACCCCATGACCAGGCTTGACATTTCAAATAATCAAAATTTAATAACCCTGGAAAACGAAGGGGAGTTTCCCTTTGATACGATTTGTGTCTGGACCTTGCCTTTTCCACCGTCAGAATCCATTACTTTGAAAAACTTCCCGGCTTCATTTAACGGATTTGTTATTTGTGAGTAGCAGCTGTAAAACAACAAAACAGCAAAGTTATGGCTTAAGGAATCCGGCTTTGGTTTCAAATGCCATTGCGGAAGGAAATAATTTAGCGAACTACTCCTCCGATGGCACGAAGTCATCGGATGAATACCACACCCTAACAAAAACACACACCATTAACTGATTTCAAAAAAAAGTATTGGTTTTTTTATTTATATTATTTATACTTGCAAGCAAATTATTGCCCGAACAAGCAAATCAATGTTGAAAACCGGCAAGTAGCGTAATCTTATTAAAATGAAAATTCATATTTGTTTAAATATGCGGATACGTCTTTTTTTGAGGCATTGTGCTGTGTCCGCCCTTAAAACCGCCTACCTACCTACCTACCTACCTACCTACCTACCTACCTACCTACCTACCTACCTACTGCAACAAAGCAATTAAGCACCAAAATATTAAACAAGGTACAACTTCATCGATTGAACACTTTTTGACGGGGAAATACTTCAACAATATTTATTTGATTTTTGTCAATATTATAGACAAACTTTAATTATCTTACCATCCGGAAACGGAAACCTGATTATTTACCATAAGGTTTAAAAAGTTCAATTAAAATAAAAGAATAAAAATTTAATAAGATGAAAAAAATATTACTATCATTTGCATTAATATTTGCAGTAACAACCTTCGTGTTTTACTCCTGTACCAAAGACAATAACACAAGTGTTAAAAAACCGGAACAACAGGGCAATCTTTCGGCCAATGACCTTAAAGTCAATAATTTGATCAACGGGTTTAAGCAGAAGATGGGCTATTTGCGCAAAAACCCCAACCTAAAGAGCGGCGAGACCCTGCCGGCCGATTCCGCATTGTGGTACCTCGAAGCCACGATCAATTACTCACATGGTTTCCCCAATAAATATTATGAAGAGTTTCAAATCGATACCACTACTATTACGGTTGCAAAAAACAGTGACGGCACTGTTGACCTCACCGAACTAACTCAAAAATACGAAGAGATGAAGGCTGAAGTGGCCACGGTTTACAATGCTTCAGCTTATACCGAAAAGGGGCTTGCACTGGTCGATCTCAAGGAGATTTCAGAAACTGACAATGAGCTTGTCCTTTCCGTAAAAAGCACCACCGGGAAGATAGATCCTGACCCCGACACTACAAAATACAATTATATCGGTGATTGGTATTACGGTGAAGATGGCGGATATTGTGATGTAGTTGGGGGAGAAGGCGATGCCTCCGAACAGTTCAAAAAAACAATAGATAACCTTATAGCAAGTTATGGAAAACCCAATTCCTTTTTTACTGAAATTCAAGAGGTAATAGTACAAGGTGGCAACCTTGACTTTTTAGTAACCAACAACGAACCCAATAATCACCTCGACTATTATCTCTATTATTCTATTGATGGAACATCCATTCCCTGGAACGAGGATATGCTGTGTATCCCCGATGCTGATATGCACGCCTACAATGACTTGATTTATGACCTATTGTTTGATTTTTTACCAAATGACTACCTGCCTGCTACTTACGGCGGACAAAAGTATTATATTATGTCTTGTTTGGAATTTAAGGATTTGAAAACAGATTATGGAAATGGGGAATATGATTATTATCATTATGGTAAATTTGAATATGGGTTTGATGTTGCATATTCTCAGGGGAATATGCCAACTGAAATTCAATAGCAATTTATAAAAATAAAAACGAAATACTCAGAAAATGAAATTATCTTTGCTCTTAACAATTATCCCATTTATTGCCTATACACAAAATAGTTTTGAGTATATAGGTGATGATACATTGAATACCTACTGTTTATCAAGCTTTGTAGATAATCAAAACTATTACGTTACCCTTGGTTCAAAAAGGGACCCCAACAGTACAAATTTCTGTGCGTATATTTTACGATTTCAAAACATTGAAGACGTTGTTGAAAAAACCTTTATTAAAGAAGGTGTTCATTTCGGTCTTGCGTTTGGTATGCAAAAAGAAAACAACCACTATTTTTTTATTGGGCATATATTTTCTCCAATACCCCAATTATATTTAATGGAATTGGATGAAGAATTAAACCTTATTCAAGAGTTTTATTATGATGTACCCAATATATACAATAGTTTATTGATCCAGGATGCTTTTTTCGATGCAGATGGTATTGTAATTCTTAGGGGAAATTTGGATGACCCGGCACCTGGGAATGAGAATGACATTTATCTCGCTAAGATAAATACCAACGGTGAGCTTTTGGATACTACTATCATAACGGAGCTTTATAACGACGTTGGGGCAGAAATTTTAAAAAGACCGGATGGAAGCGGGTATTATATATTAGGCACTGTAATACATAGTATAATAGTATTAGACAATGATCTTAATGTTATAGAATATCAGGATTTCCCAAACGGTCAAAATTTTATTTCCCCCCTTGCTTTACGCTGGCTCCCTGATGGGAATATTATAGTTGCGAATATGGCAAACCAAAGTGTGCCCGGTGCATTTTATGACATCCGCTTGAGGATAGTTGATGAGGGTTTTAATACCTTAAAAGACACCACATTTTTTGATGAAGGCAAAAACGGATTAGCCGATTTTAGCAGTTTGGATTACGTAGACCCCGATAATATCTGGGTGGTCTCTCATAACCGAACATGGAAATCATCCAAAGATGATTGGGAAAATGCAAGGGTATATATCGTTGACTCGGAAATGAACGTAAAAGGGGCAAAATATTTTGCAGGTGATCTCGATGTTTATTTATATTCAACAAAAGCATTGGAAGATGGTGGCTGCATTATCACCGGAACGGTCCCAAAAGAAGGGAAAACCAATGACAAAAATGCATATATCCGTAAAATAATGCCGGACGATGTATTTACAAATGCCGAGGAAACCCCTGCCACTGACGACAGCGATGTATTGCTTTTTCCCAATCCTGTGAAAGATGTTTTGCATATTGAGACCTATCGTAAGGGTTTATCTGTCAGCCTGTATAACGAAAGCGGGAAATGTGTAAATGAGCGAACGGAACTTCATATTCCCGGTACTCAATTGAATATCTCCCGTTTACCTGCCGGATTATATTTTTATTCGGTCTTTGACAAAGAAAAGGTCATTGAGACCGGAAAGATAATTAAACAAAAAAATAATCAATAAAAATTAATAAAATGAAAAAATCAGTAATAACAATAGCAGCAACACTGTTTGCATTTGCAACAAATGCACAGATAAATTACAACAACAACACCCTCAGCGGCACTTATGCAAGTGCAATAGGCGAAAACAATGATGTCAACGGAAATCATTCTTTTGTAGGGGGAGTAAATTCCGAAACCAACGGCCTCCGCACTTTTGCCTTTGGCAATACGGCCAAAGCACTTGCAAACAATGCTGTTGCTCTGGGACATTCCATTACAAGTAACGGGGTAGCCTCATTTACATTCGGAAAATATTTAACTGCAAACGGAACGGATTCTTATGTGATTGGTAAAGGAAATACTTCATCCTCTCGTTTGGTAAACGACATTCCCAATTCCCTGATGATAGGTTTTAATTCGACAAAACCGACTTTTTTTGTAAGTGAGTCATTCGGACTTGAAGCTACCGGAAAAATAGGTATAGGAAACGTAACCAACCCCTTGGCCAAACTCCACATCAAGGCCGACACTGACGAGGATGTTGATTTGCTGCTTGAGCCGGGTAGCGGCGACAATTTCGCAAAGCTGTATATCGGCAGTACGGAAAACAGTATCAGTTCAAAAGGCACTGACAATTTGGAATTCAACACCACCGGGACTTTCTACTTTAACAATAATTATGTAGGGATACATAATGACACTGCACTTGCCCCCCTGCATATCGGTGAAGATTGGACATTTAATACTCCATACCGGGGAGGCAGGACAATTGCTTATAATGCCTATTATCCTTTGGTGGAGCCGTACAGGATAAATGATGGAAAATCGTCAGCGATAAATTTTACCGATGATGGTGACATTAAAATTGAAACAGCCGGGTATGGGTTGGTTGGAACTTTGGTAACATACGATAATGCGCTTTGGATCAAAGATGGGAAAGTAGGCGTAAAAAAAGAACCCTCCTACGAGCTGGATGTTGAAGGTACTACGAGGACCAATTACTTAAAGGCAGATACAGGTACCATAACTTCTTTTTCTACTGAAGATTTAAGTTGCAATTCAATCGAAGCATCTGTTATTAATACCCAAAATTTTGTGGTGGACAATACCCTTACGGTACCTACCATATACAATATCAATAACCTGGTTTATGAAGAACTGTACGTAAACACAAAAATAACCTGTGAAGAGCTGGAAATATCAGCAAAAAAATGGTACGATAATGTTTTTGACAAAGACTATGAACTGTTGCCAATCAATGAAGTAGAACAGTATGTTCAGAAGAACAATCATTTACCCTCTATACCATCGGAGGCGGAAGTGCAGGAAAACGGAATTGATGTCGCTGAAATGAATGCCCTGCTACTGAAGAAAATAGAGGAAATGACACTCTACATTATTGATTTGAAAAAGAATGCCGATAGCATGCAACTCGAAATAGAAAGCCTTAAAAGTGAAAGGGAGGGTGCAAAATGAAAAAATTCGTGTTATATTTTATACTATTTGTTTTTTCAATTTCCGTTTTTCCGCAAGTTCCGTCAAGTTGGTGCACGATTCCCGACGATCATTTGGACAATGACAAAAACCAGGTTTTGGAGGATTGGTATTTTGCCGGTACGGATGCGTTCAGGGACAAAGAAGGCAATCCTGTTAAACTTAAGGTTGAAATGCTTGATGTTTCTTTGGAGCCATACAATATAATACCGAACACTCAAACAGACCTGGCTCCCGCAATCACAGAAATGATTGACGAAGTGTCAAAAACAGCAAAGGAACCAACGATATTGTTTTTCCCCGAAGGGAAATATATCCTTGAAGGGCCATTGGTTTTACCGGGAAACATCATATTGAAGGGGGCCGGTGCAAAAACCATTTCTGAAATTACAAGTACACATTTGTTGTTCAGGCTTTATTCGGACTTAACGGCAGATTGCATAAGCATTGAGGGTGAGCATAACGGGGTTGAGGATATGTATTTGTCCACCTTTGCCCCTTTTGAGATTACCGAGGTTCCATCTGAATTTACAGATGACAAGAAACTGATTTACAATGTGGAATATGTAACAAAATTCAATACCGTAGTAAAAGATGAGGATGGCAATATAATTTACCAAGGAAAAGGTATTGTGTATAACAATAAAGTTGAAACTTTTACTTGTGATGGGGAATTGATAGATGAAGGCGTATATAACGTAACATCAACTTTCTCAGGTGGTGGATATACCGGCGATATCGTACATACAGTAACATACAACGCAGGTAAAACACTCGGTGACAGTACAAAAAGCGGTTCTTCAAAAGCTAACTTTAAAGACCATTTGGGTGGCTATACAATAAAAATAAATGGAAGTAATAATTGGGTAAAAGGGGTGAATTTTGAAAAAACCCAAAAAATGCACCTTTATATTAGCGGAGGCTATAGCAATGAAAAAGGCGGGAGCAATAGCAAAGTAAAAGGACAGCACAATACCGTATCCGGTTGTTACTTTCACGAATCGTACAATTATGGCGGTGGAGGTCACGGCTACGGAGTTTGTTTGTCCGGCAGGGGTGCCACAAAATTTAATTTGATTGAAAACAATGTTTTTTATAAACTAAGGCATTCCATAGTGTTGCAATATGAAGTGTCCCGTAATGTTATTGCCTATAATTCGAGTATTGATGCAAAAAGGAATAAGGGTGATATTATTCTGCATTGTGCTGAAGATGATAGTACAGGCCCGAACCTAAACCTGTTTGAAGGGAACATTGCTGAGCGAATAATAGTAGATCAAAAAGAATTGAATTCTTATTATCATAACAATCCTTATAATACTTATTTTAGGAACAGGGCAATTTATAAATTTCAAATAAGCAGAGTAAAAAATGATTATAAGCCACTACAATGTGCACAAAATGTTGTGGGGTGCAATATGGACCCTAATTGGGACCCTCGGAATGGTTCCACACTTCATAAGCTTAAAATATATGGATGGAAAGAGTATTATAATAATTGGAACAAGTGGAAAAAATTACCTGATGGATATGAATCATATTATTATAACTTATATAATAGTGAGGAAGGTCCCGTTTATTTTACAAGCGGGTTCGATTGGCCTTTTGTGCCGAAAAGATCGAACGTTTCACCGGCAAGGGACAGGTGGAACATTTACCACGCCGACTGGGACAACACCAAAATACCTGTTGCGTTCCAGGGTTATGTGAATTATGATTTGGACTGTGCCGAGGAAGAACTGGAATTCAAAAACATAACGTGGTATAATCAGGAGGAAGGATATGGTGCTGAGCAGTTGATCACATTGGACAATTGCCTGATTAAAAACGGCAACGATCTCCAATTCAAGGCTGGTGAAAAAATACTTTTGACCAACAATACTCACATTTATCCCGGGAACGCTGTTCGTTTTACCTATGGGGGTAACTTTTGTTTCTTCGGTAAAAAACAAAAAACCGTAGAAAGCCAATCATCTGTTTTTGAAAAGCTTGGTTTGGAAAATGATTGTGATATTGATACCGCTTTGTTGAATGATATAAGAATTTATCCCAATCCCAACTTCGGGAGCTTTAAAATACAAAGCAATTTCACGCTTCAAAAAGAGAATATCCAAATATTTGATATTTTGGGAAATAAAGTGAGTTTTAGGATTTTTGATAAATCAATTCGGTTGTCGCACCCGTTTAACGGAATAATATTCCTGCATTTACAAGTTCAAGATAAAATAATTGCAAAAAAACTAGTAGTCAATGAAAAGTAGATTTAAAATATTCATAATAATACTTGTTGTGTCTTGTTTTGACCAGAATATAAGGGCACAGGAAAATACTCATAGGCCGGGGCCGCAATTTGCGATAGTTGGGCAACATCCCTTATTGCTAAACATTGAACATAAAAAAATCGGAGGTCGGGATTTATTGGATGTTTCCTCATATCAATTGGGGCTTGAAACCACTTGGCAACCCAGAAAAAATGGCAGTGCCCACTTTTCTTTTAATTTGCTTTATGGGACTTATTTTTTTAGATATTCCACTGAAAAAAAGAATTGGAACCTACCAACGGTTGAACTGGCCGTTAGTGCGTTTTTCGGGTCGGGGAATCATTTTTTCGAACTTGGATTGGGAACGGATCTTAACGGTTTGTCCAAAGTAATAATCGGATATCGCACATATTTGTGGAAAAAACTTTTATTAAAGGTACAATTTTTACCGACATCGTATTTTTTGGCGGGATTCGAAGATAATATAGATTTTTGGGATTTTGGATTTGGTATAGGTTACCGGTTTAACAATAAAACTGCCGAAAAAGTGGTGAATGGTTTTGGTTTCTTTTATCGCCGTTCCTCTTTGGGGATTGAAGTGTTCCCGATTCCCATTGATAAATATGAAATGTTCCCGTCACCTTCTTTGTTTTTCAACTATGGCTTTACACCCTATAGTAAAGGTAAAGTCCAATTGTTGATTCGCGCTGGAGTGGGGTCGGGCCTCATGGCCCAAACCGGTATTGCAATCCTTTATGGCCAAAACAGGCATTTCCTTGAAACCGGTGTTAATTTTATCTATGCCTTGTTGCGCAACCCAAATCATGAATACGTTCAGTATGTACTACCCCAACCGCAAATCGGCTACCGTTATCAATTTGCAAAAGACAGGTTGTTTGCAAAAATAGCTTACGCGCCTTACATCCGAATTTTAGATTGGAAACGTGAGGGCGGCTTACAGCAGAATATGGTTTTGGGCTTGGGGTACCGCTTGGGGAAATAGGTGTTGGGCAAACCCATCACAGATTGCCTGCCCTATGCAGGCGTGTATCTGTGATGGGTTCTGACAATAAACAGTTTCCAACTGTTGGCCAATTACTATTCGCTGGCCCTTGTTGTGTTTTCACCAACAAGTTTGGCCTCCCGTGTTGCGTTGCAGGGTTTTGTAAATTATGACCCTGACTACGCCAAAGAAGAACTGGGATTCAAGAACATAACGTGGAACAATCAGGAAGAAGGATATGCAATTTGACAAAGCTTATCCCATTGGATAATAATTGTATTTTTGTCCCACAATAGTTTATCACGTTCCGAGTTTATATTTAAGTTTAATCAATCTTTAAATATTTTATTGATGAATAAATCCGTTGTCCTGTTTCTGTTGGTCTTTATGGCTTCCTTTTCCTTTGCACAAAATAAAATTGGTGATGTTCAAATTATCCAGGATGTGCGAATAGACACTTTGCTTTCAAAACACAAGGCCCTGAACGAGTACAACCCTGACATTGAAGGTTGGCGGATCGAGATATTTTTTGAATCGGGGAACAATTCGAAACGGCTTGCCATCGAGGCCCAGTCCGAATTCATTGGCAAGTACACGGAAACGCCAACACACCTTATTTTCCAGGCGCCCTATTACAAAGTAAGGGTGGGTGATTACCGCACGCGACTTGAGGCAGAAGAATTCCTGAAAAGGATATCGGGCAGCTATCCCAATGCCTTTGTGGTGAAAGATGAAATTGATTTTCCGAAATTGGGGAAAACGGAGGTTGAAAGGGATGGGCTTGAATAGGTATCCATTGTTTTTAGAGTATAATTTTGTATTTTTGTTAAAAATTAAAAAATGATAACCGTTAATTTAAGCAGTAAAACAG
>JAJRTT010000074.1 GCA_024278155.1 Bacteroidota bacterium
GCTGTTTGCGAGCTATAAATACACGCTACAAGCTTTTATGAAAGCCAAGCTGAAAACCGCCTTTGATTTTGTATTGCACATTTCCATTGTCTGGATCGCCAGCAGCGAACTATTGCACTGGATGGACATTGCCGAATCAAACCAATCGTATAAACTTGGGCTGAGCATACTTTGGGGAGTTTATTCATTGCTGCTCATTTCCCTTGGGATATGGAAACGGAAAAAGCATTTGCGCATCGGTGGCATTGCCCTGTTTGCAGTCACCCTCATTAAATTGGTCTCTTATGACATCTCGCACCTCAACACGGTTTCAAAAACAATAGTATTTGTTTCTTTGGGGATCTTATTGTTGATAATTTCCTTCCTTTATAATAAATACAAACACATTATATCCGACAAACATGAAAGCTAAACTTATTGTTTTTTTACTGATAGCAAGCATTTCCGGGTCATTTGCCCAGCTGGGTGAGTTTGGTTTCAAAAGGGGGTTGCACAACATTTCTGGCCCATGGCACAAAATCGAATTGCCGGATGACATCTTTGCGAAAGTTAACAATGACCTCTCTGACCTAAGGATATATGGGATTACTGAAAACAATGATACCATCGAAGCCCCCTACCTGCTTGAAACTATGAAGGATAAAAAGGAAGTGGTTAATGTAGGTTTTAAGATGATCAACCCATCCAGCGGCAAAGGGGGATATTTTTACACATTTGAAATAGCTGTCGAAAAACCCGTTAATCAAATTATACTCGATTTTAGCGAACATAACTTCGACTGGCGGATAAAGCTGGAAGGAAGTCACGATCAACAACAATGGTTCAACATACTCGAAAATTACCGGATATTGTCCATCAAGAACCAACAAACGGACTACAGTTTCACAAAACTGTCATTTCCGGATTCAAAATACCGTTTCTTCCGCCTGTTTATAAACAGTAGAAGAAAGCCAAAATTAAAAACAGCAGGTTTAAGATTATGTGAGATAAAGAAAGGCAATTTCAGGGATTACAAGCTTTCTGTAATCCGGATTGCAGAAAACAAGAAGGACAAAGAAACCGTGATTTATGCAAAACTAAATATGCCTGTTCCACTTAGCTTCCTCAAAATCAACATCCATGATACAATTGATTATTACCGCCCGTTTACAATTGATTATCTGGCGGATAGTTTTAAAACCGAAATGGGCTGGAAATACAATTACCGCAACCTCACCTCCGGGATACTTAATTCTATTGAGGACAATGAATTTGGGTTCACCGACAGGATTTTGCAAAACCTGAAAATCACCATCCAAAATTACGACAATGAAGCTTTGAAAATTGGGGACATCAAAGCAAAGGCAGCAGTGCACCAACTGGTGGCCCGTTTTTCAAAACCCGCTCGTTATTTCCTTGTTTATGGAAACCAAAAAACGGACAAACCAAATTACGACATAGGCCATTTTTCGTATAAAATACCCGATAATCCCACAAACCTGCAAATAGGCGAAGAGAAACCCATTTCCAAAAACAATCCCCCAAAAACGGAAGCCTTGTTCAAAAACAAAACCTGGTTATGGGCGGTAATGGCAATTGTTGTTTTGCTGCTTGGGTGGTTTTCGATCAGCATGATAAAGAAGAAATAGAATTGCAAAATGTAAATTGAAAAGCTGTTTATTGATTGGAAACAGCAGTAAAGTGCCCCAACATATTATTACAACTGTAACTTTATCCGCTTTTCGCCCAAAACACTTCGTTGCTAAAAAGCATACCTTTCTATTTCAGGCTTTAATGAGATCTATCTAAAGTTATATTTTAATTTTTTGCCAAAATATACAGGACTCGATCCACCTGTCATATGCCAAATCTATAAAGCCATCAATCAGGGAGTTGGCAAAATCAGCACATATAGCCACAAGGAAATTGCGATAATGCAATATTGTTTACAATCATAACATTTGTCCATTGGTTTGTTTATGTGGATTTATTACATTTGTAAACTTATTTTCCCGGACTTTGCACCGGAGAAATATTCAACAACAAAAAAACACAGTTCTTCAATTGAACCAAAAAGCAATGTTATGATAAACCGCATCCAGATGATCTTAAAAACAAAAGACCTCACCCCTACCCGGTTTGCCGATATGATCCAGGTGCAGCGATCGGGGATTTCGCATATCCTTTCGGTAAGGAACAAACCCAGTCTTGATTTTGTGATGAAGATACTTTCCTCCTATCCGGAGATAAACCCCGACTGGTTATTATTTGGAAAAGGGGAAATGTCCCTGTCTTCTAAAAAGAAAAAAACAAAGGGTGAAATTGTCCCTGAAGTGGAAAAGGCCGAAACGAACCAGATGGTAAAGGATGAAGATCCGCCAGAATACAAAACCGCCCCCAAACAGATGAAAGGGGAAAAGGGAAAGGGGGGGATAGAAAAGATTATTGTATTTTACAATGATAATTCGTTTGAGGAATACTCACCACGATAAAAAAACAGGGTATTCCTTTCTTTCGGAACATCCTGTTTATATTATTGGTTTGGCAAATACCCGGTCATACTGAGCTTGTCGAAGTATGACCATTTCCTTTTAAAATTTCTCCAGATCGGAAAAGAAAAAGTCCCCTTCGATAATAGCATTCTCATCGCTGTCGGACCCATGAACGGCGTTCATCCCAAGGTCGGTACCGTATTCGGCACGGA
>JAJRTT010000002.1 GCA_024278155.1 Bacteroidota bacterium
AAAAATGGTAAGATTGTGGGCCTTGATGGGGAAAGCCCGGTTTCTTTCGAAGCTGTTGCCAATGAACCTTATCTCGTAGTATTCCACCGAAACCATCTTGCCGTGATGTCCTCTTTTCCCATCGACCAAGGTGGTGATTTGGATTATTCCTATAATTTCACAAACAGGCCAACAAGGGTTTATGGAGGTTCCTCTGCACAAAAGGAAATCTCAAATGGCATTTGGGGGATGTTTGGTGGCGATGCGGACGGAAACGGAACCATCAACATTAACGACAAAACCAACGTTTGGTCATTTCAGGCCGGGGAACAGGGTTACTTTTCCGGTGATTTTAACTTGGATGCCGAGGTAAGCAACAATGATAAAAACGACCTAATAATACCAAATAGCAATTTGCAAACGCAAGTGCCTGATTAGCTATTATTCGTCTGACTACTGTCCGAAGCGCTATCCAGTGCGTAGTGGTCGGACGAATAACGCAAACGAGATTCAATAGAATGATAATAACCACAATTAACAACAACAAATTGTTTATCCAGCTCGACAGTTTGGTCAGCAAGGGGATAATAAGTGTTTCTGATGATAACGGACATAACAAATCCATTGCCGTCAGGGATTCGAATTTTGAAGAAATGGATCTGCCATCCGGGTCGAAGAAGATTTCTATAACAATTGAAATTGGTAAGAAAACAATAACTAAAACAATTAATCTATTATGAAAACAAAATTTAAATTTTCCACAATAAAGAAATTTGCAAGCCTAATTGTGATGGCCATTATGTATGTGATTGTTTCGCAATATGGGTATTCCCAGGTTGCAATCAACACCGACAGCAGTTTACCTGATGCCCCGGCAATACTGGATGTCAAAGCTGTCGGGCTCGGATTGCTGCTCCTACGAACGACGGAAGAAGAACGCAATGCAATAGCTTCCCCTGCCACAGGTTTGCCCATTTATCAAACAGATGAAACTGCTTTTTTAGCTTTTAAAGAAACCTGAAACCGATATTTTACCACCGGTACTGGTTTTGAACAAATAAAAACCAGGCCTTAATTGGCCAACGTTTATCGTTGTCAACCTATTGGAGCCAGTAGTTAATTGCCCCTCCATTAATATCTGACCATAAATATTTACAACTTCCCATTTCCCGTAATTATCGACAGGCTCCCTGAATTTGATATTTAATTGATTGGACACCGGATTTGGAAATAGTTCAATAGGGTTGTTCTTGTATCCAATCTCTCCTGTTGATAAAGGAGATGCCACGTTTTCAATCCTATAAATACTTTTATTGGCAAAAGTGTAAAGGTGTGTTTTGAAAACCATCATTTTACTTATGCACGGGCCACCAACCCCTTGCAGCAGCATTCCCATCACAGGCGTTTCCCAATTATCGGCAAAATCTGTTGTTGAGGTAAAATAGCATCCACCCCCGGCATCCTGGAAAACCATCCAGATTGTTTGATTGTCAGTTGCCATACAGATTGGATATATACCGAAGTTGTCAATTCCGTTATTTGTCTCCTGCCAAAGTGTATCATTGACACCTGACCTGAAAACCCCTTTCAGGTCATAGGCTCCCCCGATTCCAATATATTTGTAATTTGATGATTGGAGGATAGGTGCAATCGTAACGGTCCCTCCTGATACCGGTGTCCCATTGCCTCCGTATGGCCACCAGGTTTGGCCTAGATCTGTTGATGTCCAGGTGCCAGCTGTGCCAGCCGATGGGTTCGTTACCGTGAATACGATATCGCCAATATGTTCAAATCCAAATATTACACCACAAGGAGATGCGGTCTGTGTCCATTCAGGGTTTGACAACGATGAAACAAAAAGTTTATCCTGCCCACCTTTCATCATTAAGCTCCCATCAGGGAGTTCAATGATTTTTTCTGATTTTTCATAACCGGCCAGTCCTTCGTAGGGTTCGACAGACCATGTTGTCCCGTTGTCTGATGATCGGAAAACAACTCCGCCAATTGCAGCACCATTATAATAAAGGTTTCCGCCAACAATAAGGCCGCCATTAGAGGCTACGAGAATTGAATTTGCACCTTCCTGTCCAAACCCACCATCAGGTAAGACGGAAGTTGCATTCCAGGTAAAACCTTCATCGGAACTGAACATTACACCGCCTTCGCCCAAAGCGGCAAATAGAATATCCCCTTTCCTTGCCAGGTCTTCAATGTTATAATCGGAATTAATTACTGTTAGTGAATCAAAAACCTGGGAAAGGCTTACGGTAACTGAAAGTGCAAAAAATGCAAGTAATAGTAGTGGTTTTTTCATGATGTTGAAGTTTTAAATGTTGATACTGATTATTACTGCTGCGAAGATAATAACAGGCAATACAGTACCAAATAGGTTGATTGTCGTAAATTGGGTAGGGTAATATTCGTAATTTGCAAAAATAATAGCAGATTTAATACAAACGAAGCCAGGGCGAAACGGAAAATCAAGCCCTAAGCACAAGTATTGTTTGTTGGATTTGATTCTGGAGTCTCATCTTCTGTTTTTCAAGGAAAACCACCCCGTGACATAAATTCACGGGGCGGTTGTGATCCGTGCTTTTGATCAAGAAGATAAAGTTATTCCGGGATAAATACCTTTTCGGATACCATTGTGCCTGCGTTAATTATTTTCACGACATAATATCCGGTACCGGAATCAATTGTAAAGGAACTTGTTCCCGGGCCCAGTTTCCCCGCCTTGATTTCCTGTCCCATCATGTTCAGGACGGAATACTCGACCGGTGAAGTTCCTGGCAGGCCAACATATACAATGTCCTCAACTGAATAAACCTGTATGTCCCCGGCTTCCATTTCGTCAACACCAAGTGGTGAGAAATGGAGGATAAACCTTTCAGCGTTGCCATCAACAGAATGACTGAAATTGTAAGGGCTGGACAGTAAGTCCATGGTTAGACCTGTTTTGGTATCTTCAAGGACCACGGTCGAAAAACCACTTGCTTCCTCCAAACCAATGGAATACAATCCGGGAACGCCAGCCTTGAACCCAAGTACCATTGAATTCGTTTCGGGCAGTTCGTTGATGGAAAGCTTGTCCCCGCCTGCTTTTGTAAATACCTGTGGGAGTTGTGGGTTGAATTCCGAGAATATTTTATAGGCATCGAATTGCCCGTCGAAACCTTCCGTTGCCCCATTGTTGAAATGGACATAGGTTTTGTCCTCGAAACCGTTCCCTTCGGCTTTTACGACCAATAGGTCAGAAACCCCTTCTTTATAGAACATCCAAAAGACATCGTGTGTGCGCATTGAGTTATCGAAAGAAAGTGTTGCGGCAGTGGTCGCACTCACAAAGAAACCCTGTCCGGGAGGTGCGTACCTTGAGCCGCTTCCGGTTGTCCCGTTCCAAGTGAGCCAGTTCCCCGAAGCGGCATCCAAATAGTAAATGGAACTGTTGATCCCTGAAAGTCCCGGGATAACCGCGTTCCAGTCCAGGGCAGAAGGATAGGGGTTTCCGACCAGGTTCCAGCCGTTTGCCATGTTCGCCGTTAGGTTCCGGTTCAAAGTGCCCGTATTCAAATTGCCCGTATAGCTCACCGTGTTCATGTTCGCAAGGTCGGAATAAACGGCATAGCCCTGCATTGCATTGAGCGGTACCGAGGAAGGGATTATTTCGGAATAGGTATTCGTGGTTTCGTTGAAACTTTGCAGGTACATATCGTTGAAAACACCTGAAAGGGCATTGGAAACCGGCGGCGAGATCAGGTGCCAGTCAAGGTCGTTACCTGCAAAACTCCTTTCCACCGTTGCTTCAACTCCATTGTTTTCTATTATTGTGGCGGTTTCGAGATAATTGGAGCGGAGTATCAGACCATTTGGGCCTGCGTTGTTCACAAGGTTGCCATTGACGTTGAGCTGGTATCCCTGTCCCATGTCCAATTGTCCACCGGAGTTGATGGTCAAATCTTCAAGGGTCTCATAAGCGCCATAACTGACCAAATGGTTTACCTCAACCCTCGACCAGTCATTTACCGGCACCATTTGCCCATCGTTCCAGGTTGTGTTCAGGTTCCAACTTCCATCAACAATGCTTTGGTAAGGGATGGGCGCCGTTGAAGCGATCCAGTCTGTCGCAGGGTCCATGTTCGTCAAAGTGCCGTCATTGCTGTTGGAAGAAAGGTCGGGCAATGTTGTGCCGCTTGTCTCGTTGAACTGGTAATAGGCCACAAGGTTAGCTTCGCCGGCCGGGTTGGGGAGTTGGCGGTAGCAATTTGCCCTTATTTCAGCTTCTGTCCGTGCATCGTTCCAAATCCTCACTTCGTCAATTTGTCCGGGAAGGCAATTGGTCAGATTCGTGAACCTGGCTATTCTTACAGGTTTTCCATAATCTACCATTGTTCCGCTTGCCAGTGTGGAATCAATAAGGTTGCCATCTATATAAAACCGAATTTTTGAACCATTATAAACCGCTGCCACATGATACCATTGTCCGACTACGGTAAAATTCATAGCAGTGCCAACGCTATAAAGTATCCCATTCAAACTAATTGAAAACCCAATTGAGGATGGAAAGTTTGGATATAAATCCCCGACAACAGAAAGATGATATTGATAGGCTGGATTTGTATGCGAAACAAATCCTTTGTCAATAATAGGGTCAGAGCCAGTTCCATAGAACGAAACCGGTTTGTACCATGCCTCAACCGTTATTTGGTTTGTAGGGTTTAAAGATGGATCATTTGGTATTTCAACATAGTCATTCGAGCCATCAAAATCGAGACAGTTTTGGATATCGAAATTCGGAATAGTGCAATTTCCCCATGTGGGGTCTTGATTGTCAACACCCGTTGAGTTGCCAAGTCGTCCATGATTGGCATTTGTACTTAAATCTGTCAAAACTTGTCCCGATCCATCATTAAAGTCAAAATATCCCAACAAGTCGGGCTGAGATGAAGGATTTGAAATGCCATTGTTCATATAATAATTTATTTCGGTCAGGTTAAGGGAGGTGCCCCATATCTGTAATTCGTCCAACTGACCGTCCCAGTACCAGTTTTGGGAAATATAGGTTGTGCTCCAACCCAGGAACAAACTACCATTGAAACTAAAACTACCTGTATAGTTGGTTTGTCCTTTGAGGATGCCGTCCAGATAAAGTGTCATGGTATTGCCTGTCCGGGTAAAAGCACAATGATGCCAGGTTGCATCGCTGTAATCCACAGGGTCAATTATATTTGGTATTCCTGTACCCATCCAGTAAACCCAAATACTTGGGCCCCCGGTATAATCAGGATCGTCAAAATCAAAACAAAGATTGTTGCTTATAAGGCCACCAAATGTAACTGCATGGCCCCTGTCTGCATCTCTTTTAAGAAACCAGAATTGTACAGTAAAATCGGTGGTGCCAAAATCATAATAGTTCTGATGGGGGATTTCAACATAATCATTCACACCATCAAAATCAAGGCAATTGTTTTGTGCAATTACCCATGAACTTAAAAATGCGAAAACAATGGAAATAGTTATAAGTTTTTTCATGGTTGTTGTTTTTTGAGGTTTTTTACTTTATTTAATTGAAATGTTTTCTTTGAGCCATAACCAATGGCCATGATTGCCATGATGATAAGGCCACCACCAATGGGCGCACCGCCACCAACAGGTGTGTTTCCACCTCCGGGAGCTCCACCGCCATTGGGATGGGGCGGGTTTTGTGCAATGGAAAATGTAAGTGCTGTTGCAATAAATGCAAGGGTAAGTACAAGTTTTTTCATAGGAATAATGTTTGAGGTTTAAATAATATTTTAATTGTGGCAAAATTGCAAAAGAATGGGCAGGGATTTAATAGGGTAATACTCGTAAATGAACTACGAACATTCCCGTAGGTTCATTGGTTCACCCCGTGACTTCGAGTCACGGGGTGATTATTAATTGACCCCAGGCCACAGGGCGAATATGGATAATTATTTGATAAATACTTTTTTCGAGACCACACCTTTTTCCGTAAGTACTTTCACCACATAATATCCCACATTTTTGTTCAATGTGAATTTGTGTTGATTTGTATTTTCCATACGGCCTGAATAAACCTTGATCCCCATCATATTGTAAACCTCCACGGGCCCGGTTGTTTTTTCAGGTATTTTGATATAAATATCCTGTCCGAACGACCAGATCGCAATTTTGGAACCTTCTGAATGGTCACCAACTGCATTGGGTTCCCCGAATCGGAGGACAAAGCGGTTGTGATCGTCCAGTGGATCGGCGGTAAATATGTAAGTTTCTTCCAACCTTAAGTCTGTGGTGGTTTGAAGTTTCAAATCTTCAAGAAAAACAGAGATGGATGGATCGATTGAATTCAAATCAGAAGCAGAAATGGAATATTCCCCCGGAACGGAAATCTCAAATCCCAATTCAACAGAGCTACCTTCCAAAAGATCGCTTGCCGGCAATACGTTCACCGAATAGAATTCGTTTTCTGAAATAATCGAATAGAACTGCGGTGCTTCGGCAACATTGTAATGCTTTTCCAGATCATATAGCCCGTCAAACCCTGCTGTTCCTTCGGGGTGGTAAATAATCATTGCTTCATCGCTGTACCCATTTCCTTCGGCTGCCAACCTGATCATTTCAATTTCGCTTTCGGTGGCTTTATAAAAAGATTGGCTGCTGTGAACCCGTTCAGAGGCAGGGATTGTCATTTGCGCCGCATAGCCTGTTGCCCGCACCCAAAAACCTTGGGTTGCCGGGATTGTACCATCCGTCTTTCCGTTATAGGATTGAGAACCAGGTGGCAAATATGGATTCCAACCACGGCTGACCCCATTATCATAAACAATTGCCCATCCGCCCACATTGCTGATGTTCCAGTTGGTGTTCCAGTCAATCGCACTGCTGAAAGGGTTTCCGGCCAAATACCAACCCGTTTGGGAGCTTGCGGGTGTGTAGGGCAGGTTTACGGCAACATCATCAATGTTGAGGTTGCCATTGAAATCTACAATCGTGTTTCCCAATAGACTATTGGATGACCAGGCAGAATATCCTTCTCCTGTATTCATTGGTATCGTTGTGGGTTGGACAAGGTAAGTCCAGTCTGCAGTGGGTTCGTTCCACTGTTTTAGGTAAATATTGGTATAAATCCCAATCTCAGCGTTGTTAATTGGCGAAGATACGAAATGCCATCTTTGCGAAGAGAGGTATTGTTGCACATTTGCGGCAACACCTGGTGTATTGTGGATTAATGAACCTGTTCCGCCGGCATCCGACTGAATAGTAATTCCGTTTGTGCCGGCAAGGTTGCTCAAAACCCCATTTACCGTTAAGGCGCCCTGGTTGTTGACATTTGCACCTGTGTTAACTGTAAGGTCATAACAATCCACGGATACACCGGAAGTAATGTCGGGAAAATTGTCCGAGGCCCCGCTTACATCAGGGATTACAGCTGTAATACTCAGGTTCGGTATCCCATTGTCCCAGTTCCCGGAAATGTTCCATTCGGTACTTACATTTCCTGTCCAGCTTGTGATTGTTGGATTGTTTTTGATGATTTCGTACATCGTTGTCAAACTCCAATTTGCATTACTGTCTTTTACCCTGAAGGAGAGATAGTGTGTGCCAATGCTCAAACCTGTTAGGTCAACAAAAAAGTTTTCGTTCACATTTGTGCCAGGGCTTATCGGAACGCTTACCGCATTTCCAAAACCGGGATCCGTATCGATAAAGTATTCCATTGCAACAACATCGGGTATTGGAGGTTGTGCAACGGGCTGTGGGAGCTTGAAAATGTCCCTTTTGTCTGTCATGCTCCATTTTCCGTCACTATCTTGTACGCGAAAGAAAACCACATGGAACCCCAGGCTTAATCCTGTAATGTCAATGATATAGTTCTCGTCCACATTTTGCCCTGATGTAACGGCCAATGCGGTCCCGTTCCCAAAACCGGGATCGGTGTCAAAGAAATATTCGGCTGCC
>JAJRTT010000075.1 GCA_024278155.1 Bacteroidota bacterium
CCTGTGAGGTGGAGCCCCGACAGGTTGAAGCAAAGAAGCTGTTGGAAATTTTCAACCAGTCGGGTTGCCACCGCCAAAGTCCAGCTTCAACCCAACTGGTTTTGAATTGCCCATCACAGATTCCATCTGTGATGCATTCAGGCACTCCAACAGTTTCCAACTGTTGGGTCAAACCTAAAACAAACATCAATCCTCTATAAAAACCAATTGCATTTCCCTTCAAAAGGCTAAATATACTATCTTTGTAACATAAAACATCTTTAATATGAACAGGGAATTATTAATAAACAGGACAATTAACAATATCTCATTACTTCCTGATTGGAGACTGAAAGAGATTTCTGACTATGTTGATTTTCTTTTAAAAACGCATGACGATAAAAAAATCACAGAGGGAATAATGAAATTAACTTCAAAATCGAAATCGTTTGATTTTCTAAATCAAGAAGAAGATATATATGATGAATCAGATCTAATTGAGAAGTTCTAATGAAAAAAGGAGATATTATCTTAATCCCTTTCCCATTTACAAATCTAAAGGGATTTAAAAAAAGACCGGCAGTTATCCTGTACAAAGACAATATTGATATTGTTGTAACATTTATTACCACAAAATTAAAATGGAGCGAACAGACAGATGTTTTGCTAAAACCAGACAAGGATAATAGATTAAAGAAAACATCATTGATAAGGACAAATAAATTGGCCACTTTGGAAATTGATTTAATTATTGGGAAAATTGGGGAACTAAACAGAAAGGCTTTAAACGAACTTGATAATAAACTGAAGGTGGTGTTTGGTTTGAAATAATTCGAGGACGATTATGAGTAGGCAATTGATGTTAATTTAACAGCTAATTATTTTTGCAAAAACACGATTCTATCCTATGAAAATACGGGAAATACATATTAAGGATTACAAGATATTCAAAGATTTCAAGATTGATTTTACCGACAATGGAAAACCTTTGGATATAGTTGTTTTAGCAGGGATAAATGGAAGTGGCAAGTCAAGTTTATTAGGGTTTATAGATAAGCCTAAAAGTTCATTTATGGCAAATAGAATGATTGGAGAAAGTATTGATTTAGAGAATGGAAAGTTAGAGGAATTAACAATTTTTGAGAACAAATTTACAATTGGCCATCCTGAATCAAATAGGCCAGCATTTGAAAAACGGTGTAATAAGATTAAAGGAAATGTAAAATATTATAAATCATGTGAAGTTGATATAAATTATTCAAGATCAGCTATCATAAAATACATTGACAAACTTATTTACGAAAAAGACAAAAAGAGCAGCGAAGTTTATGAAATAGTTAGGGAAAAAGTAAACAATCTTTTTGCGGATTTTGATTTGCAGATAGAGTTCAACCTATTGGACAAGGACAGGAATATTTTCTTTAAAAACGAAAAATCGGAACGGATACCAATCTCCCAATTATCAGGTGGCGAAAAAGAATTGATCACAAAAGCTTTCACCCTTTATGTTTCAGATATTAAAAACAAAATAATCCTGATTGATGAACCGGAATCCTCGCTTCACCCAAAACTGGCAAAACCGCATTTTAAAAATCTATGAAGATTTTGCGAAGGAAAACAACAATCAAATTATTATTGCTACCCATTCACCACATATTATTGCTTCGGCAGCAAAAGAGCCTTTGCGGTTACTGGTAAAAGAAGGAGATAAGATTAAAGTGGTTTCAGATATTGATGGATCGTACGGATATGAAGTGCAAAAGGTGCTATTGGAGATAATGAACCTTACATCATTAAGGATCCCCAGGATTGATAAGAAAATAGAAACCCTTTATGAACTTATCCATAGCAACCAATATAATTCCGGTAAATTTTTAAAACTTCAAAATGAACTGGAAGGTTTATTGGGAAGAAATGACAAAGACCTTATGCTAATGAGGCTGGAAATTGCCAAACTAAAGAAGATGAATGAAAAAAATAGATAAATCAGGGGCACCAAAGTTTTTCAGGGATTTTATTAGACGGAACGATCCTGTAAATTGGGATGGCATTCATGAAATCAAGCATGGTTTACGAGAGCATATCCTCAAGAGAGAACAGGGCTTCAAGTGTGCATATTGTGAATCGGCAATTACTTCTGATAATACCAAATCACATATTGATCATTTCAAACGCAAACATTATTTTCCGAAATTAACATTCGACTATAACAACTTACTTGTTTCTTGCAACAATTATAACCACTGTGCATCTGTTAAGGACTCAAAAGTTAAATCCAAGGATTATTACAAGGATTTGACCAATCCGGTTAATGATGACCCTTCTCAGACACTCCGGCAGTTTCCAACTGCCAGGGCAAACTT
Organism: Bacteroidota bacterium; assembly: GCA_024278155.1. Classification (GTDB taxonomy): domain Bacteria; phylum Bacteroidota; class Bacteroidia; order Bacteroidales; family JAADJA01; genus JAADJA01. The sequence goes on from JAJRTT010000075.1 coordinate 2,343, forward strand.
CCAAACCCTGACATTTTGCACCTATTGGTTGCAAACCAAATATGTCGTTTCCCACCACCGATACAATCTGTGATGGGCATCTTTTTGATTTTACGAATAATCAAAGCTGCTCCCATCCAAAAACTCACGGAGGATGGAAGTTGGGGGGATTTCGTTTTCGTGTATTGGCATGATGTACGAAAGGAATTTCAGCAACCGCCTTGCTTCTGAATACTCCGGGGCTATGGGAGGCACCTCGCGCAATAAAGGTTCGGCCCAATGCCGTAAAACACCGAGTTCAAAAACCAAAGCCGTATTGAACATCACATCGGCTTCCTCCTGATAGGGAAAGATGTTCCTTGCCTCGCCCTTGCGGACGCTTGGCCAGCGTTGCAGGGTTTCCATGGCAGAATAATCACGGTAAAGGCTATCGCGCACAATACGGCGTATGAGTCTGTTGTCGTTTGTCGGGATGCGGTTATTGGAATCAATGCTTAAGGAAGTAAGTGCCGAAACATAGACCTTCATTTTCCTTTTACTGGGGATAAACCGGGAGATTTCCGGGTTCAGGCCGTGGATGCCTTCCACCAGCAAAACCCCGTTTTCCTCAAGCTGCAAAGTTGTACCGTCATAATATCTTTTCCCCTGGGAAAAAGAGAATTTTGGCAACTCCACCTCTTTTCCATCAAACAGATCCAGTAAATTATCATTGAGCAATTTCACATCAATGGCTTTGGGGCTTTCAAAATTAAAATCCCCGTTCTCGTCCCTTGGTGTAGCTTCGCGGTCCACAAAATAATTGTCCATGGAAACCACTATCGGTTTGAAACCAATTACGCTCAACTGGATCGATAGCCGTTTTGCAAAAGTGGTTTTCCCCGACGAGGAAGGCCCCGAAATGAAAATAACGCGCACATTGCCTTTCCGCTGGTTCACCATATCCGCAATGGAGGCCAGTTTCTTTTCCTGCAATGCCTCCGATATTTTGATGATGTTACCGATATCGCCATTAATGGTCATTTGGTTCAATTGCCCGACATTAGGGACTCCGATGATATTTACCCACTCTTTAAACTCCCTGAAGATATCGAACAATTTATTGGGTTCCCGCACATCGGCAACCTTTTCGGGATTATTCTTTTTTGGCAAAACCAGCAGCATCCCATCAAAATATTTAACAAGATCAAATGTTTTCAGATAGCCTGTGGATGGGACAAGGTAGCCATAAAAATAATTCACCACATCATCCAATCTGTAAACCGAGCTGTAAAACTGCTTCCGGGTACGCATCAGGGTACACTTATCATCCAGCCCGAAATTTTCAAAAATCTGTATGGCCTCCTTCGTCTGTATCTCATCCCGGGTAAAGGGAATATCCCGATCGATGATTTCCTGCATCCGTTGTTTGAGTTTGCTGACCAACTCGTCCTGCGGTGCGGGAATGGAATGGTTGACCAGTTCACAATACAATCCCCCCGAAACCGCATGATCGATTTTCAATTTGTGGTTTGGGTAAACATCCCTTGCGGCCTTGAACAAGACCATCGACAGAGACCTCAAATAAAACCGGCGACCATCGGGATGGCCATAATCAATAAACCTCACCGTTTTGGGTTTATAAATCATATAATTCAACTCCTTGAGCGTATGGTTGACCACCGCCCCGAGAATGGGGTTCCCAATATCGATTTCCTGATCTGTAATGATTTCGCTCAATGTAGTACCAAAAGCATAATCCTTTTCCGTTTTGGTATTCTCACAATAGACTGTATATTTTCGAAGCATGATCCGGAATATTTCTTTTTAACAAAAGTACTCTACTTTACTATTTTACAAAAATGTGGGCAAAAAAAAACCGTCTTATTATCAAGACAGTTTTTTCAATTAGCCTTTCAGCCATTCGTTGTTTTTCAGGATTTAAGCACCAAGCATCAATCTTTTGATACTTGTGACTTTTAAGTCCTTGTCAATCCCGTTAAGGTATTGTTTTACTGTCATTTTTGAATCCCTGACAAAATCCTGGTTCAACAAAGTGTTCTCTTTAAAGAATTTGTTGAGTTTTCCCAAGGCGATTTTCTCGAGCAGGTCTTCTCGTTTACCTTCTTGTTTTGCCTGTTCCTTACCGATTTCGATTTCCTTGTCGATAATTTCCTGGGCAACGTCATCTTTGTCAATTGCTACCGGGTTCATCGCTGCAACCTGCATGGCCAGTTGACGGCCTACTTCTGTATCAACTTCTTTGCTCAAACCAACGATTGTAGCCAATCTGTTCCCCTGATGGTTATAAGCTGCGACTTGTGCGGACTCAATAAATTCGTAATGTGCCATATCCATCTTTTCACCGGTTTTCCCAACCATTTCAGTGATATGCTCTGCTACATTCCTTCCATCAATGTCGATTGCCTTAAAAGCATCCAGGCTTGTGGGTTTATTGTCGAGGGCAAGTTCCATCAGTTTGTTTGCAAACCCGACAAACTCATCATTCTTCGCAACAAAATCAGTTTCGCAATTCAGCATGAACAAAGCTGCATATTTATTATTGCCTGTGGCCTTTGCCATCACGATTCCTTCATTAGCTTCTTTGTCAGCCCTTTTGCTTGCTACTTTTTGTCCTTTTTTCCGAAGGATATCTATTGCTTTTTCAAAATCACCTTCAGATTCGACCAGTGCCCTTTTGCAATCCATCATACCTGCACCGGTGGCTTTTCTCAATTTATTTACTTCAGCTGCTGTTATATTAGCCATTTTAACCTTTTTTTTGAATGTGTGAATAGTTCTTTTTCAGATAATTGAATAAGAAGTGTATTATTTGGTTTCTTCTTTGCTTTCGGAAACTTTTTCTTGTTTAGTTACCGTCTTTCTCCTTCTCTTTGGCTTAGCCCCATCGGTTTTTTCCTCGGTTGCTTTTTCAGCAGGGGCTTCAGTATCTTCTTTCTTTTCGGCTTCGGCAGCGGCCCTCTTTTCAGCTTCGGCTTTTTTGACGGCTTCGGCTTTTTCGGTTTCTTCCGCTTTTTTGTCCTTGTCCACTTTTCTTTCCATCAAACCTTCTTCAATTGCTTTGCACATAATCTTCACGATCAGGTCAATGGACTTTGAAGCATCATCATTTGAAGGAATGGCGAAGTCAACCTTCGTTGGGTCTGAATTGGTATCCACCATTGCAAAAGTGGGGATATTCAGTTTTTTTGCCTCGGCGACCGCAATGTGTTCTTTGTTGATGTCAACTACAAAAATAGCAGATGGCAATCTGTTCAGATCGGCAATACTACCAAGTTGTTTCTCTAACTTTGCCCTCTCGCGCTGAATCTGCAAACGCTCTCTTTTTGAAAGGCCTTTGTACATTTCCGTATCGGCCATCTTGTCGATGGTGGACATTTTCCTAACTGCTTTTCTGATAGTGGCAAAATTAGTGAGCATCCCACCGGGCCAACGTTCAGTCACATAAGGCATGTTCACCTTGCTAACGTGCCGGGACACTATTTCTTTTGCTTGTTTTTTTGTGGCAACAAATAAAATCCGTTTTCCCGATTTTACGATTTGCTTGGCTGCGGAGGCAGCTTCTTCCAGTTTTGCAACTGTTTTGTAGAGGTCAATAATGTGGATCCCGTTGCGCTCCATAAAAATATATGGTGCCATATTGGGGTTCCACTTTCTTTTCAGGTGGCCAAAGTGCACACCTGCATCCAATAGTTCTTCAAAATTTGTTCTTGCCATTTTGTTTTACGTTTACATTCTTAAATAAAAGCAATTGCCAAGTAGCCCCGGAAGATCGGGAGTCTTGGCAATTTAGATCCTAAACGACCTATATCCCTATTAACGCTTGCTGAACTGGAATTTCTTCCGCGCTTTTTTCTGTCCGAATTTCTTTCTTTCGACCATCCGTGGGTCCCGTCTCAACAATCCTTTTGCTTTGAGGGTCGGCCTGTATTCAGGATCAACTTCAAGGAGTGCCCTTGAAATAGCAAGGCGCAATGCCTCGGCTTGTCCTTTGATACCACCGCCATCAAGGTTCACGGTTACATCGAAACGGCCAATGTTTTCAGTTAGTTCGAATGGTTGTTGAACAATATATTGCAAAGTTGGCAACGGGAAATACTCTTTAAAATCCCTTTTGTTCACCAAAATAGCACCATTGCCTTCTTTTAAATAAATACGGGCAACCGCTTTTTTTCTCCTGCCTAATGTATTAATTGTGTCCATATTATCTTACTTGATTTTTGTTAGATCGATACTTTTTGGTTTTTGTGCCTCATGTGGGTGCTCACTGCCAGCATAAACAAACAAGTTCCTGTACAATTC
>JAJRTT010000076.1 GCA_024278155.1 Bacteroidota bacterium
AAATTAGAAATCTTATGAAGAAAACAAAGGTTTTGTTTATTAGATGTGATAAATATTATGGGTGGTAATTATTCGATGGTAAAATACTTCTCGATGTTGGTAAACAAGCTCGTTGGTGACAATATCAACGAGGGGGGGGGCTTCGACAGGCTCAGCCTGACCGCTGGGGCTTCGACAGGCTCAGCCTGACCGCTGGGGATTTGACGGGCTCAGCCTGACCAGCGAGTGCATGGACATACCGGGATTGTAATCAAACTCGTTGGTGACAACACCAATAAGGGGGTGGATGCAGGAAGAATCCGGTTTCTTTTCGACTCAATCTTTCTGTTCGGTGCCATCCTTGTTTTTCTTCTTTGCGCCGGGAAAGATTGTTTTCTGAACGGTAGGGTCGAAGGATTTGATGTGCAGGTCTTGTTGCGGGAAGGGGATTTGAATGCCGGCATCCTCAAAGGCATCGTAAATGTTCATGGCCACTTCACTTTTTACGGTGAGCCCAATATCAAAACTCACCCAAAAGCGTACCTTGAAATTGAGGGAACTTTCCCCAAAACCTTCAAATGTGGCCCAGGGGCCGGGGTTTTTTATTACGGAAGGGTGGTCGTTGGCGATTTTTTTGATGATCTCCAATACTTCCCGTGGGTTGGTTCCATAGGCTGTCGATACTTCGATGTCGCGCCTTCGTTTACGGTCGGAAAGGGTCCAGTTGATGACTTCATGGGTTATTAGGTTGCTGTTGGGGACAATGACCTCGGACCCATCAAAGGTTTGGATGGTACTGGCCCTTACGCCGATGTTTTTCACATCGCCCATTAAAGTGCCGACCTCGATGGTGTCGCCGGTTTGGATGGGCCGCTCGAAAGTGAGTATCAGCCCGGAAATGAAATTGGCCACGATGTTCTGTAACCCGAAACCTATACCGACACCGAGTGCCCCGGCCAACAGTCCAAACCCACTAAGGTCGATATTGGCCGATTCGAGGGCAATGTAGATGCCCCAACCGATAATAAAGTAGCGGACGACCATGGAGATTGCCCCTGGTATGCCCCGTGGAAGCTCAATCCGGGGGAAGATTTCTTCTTCCAGAACCGCATTCATTATTTTTGCCAACAACGAGGCAACGATAATGACAATAAAGAAAGTGATCATCCCCCCAAAAGAGATGTTTACCGCCCCAATTGCCCAAGAGCTTTCCAAAATACCACTGAACCATTCGGATATGATACTTCTGATACCAAGGGATGTTGATATCGATCGCAGCCACAGGAACAAAGCAAACATCCTGAGGAAAAGCGAAACCCTTTTCTCGATCAGTTGCTGATGGTTTTTTACGAGGTTCAAGCCTTTTAGGAACCTTGACTGGAACACCATAATCAGAAAACTGATGGCAATCCCTATTTCGAGGCTCAGCAAAATCCCGATCAATATCCCGTATGTGGACACATCTGACAAAAGCTTGGCCAGGTTCACGTACCCAAATACATTGGCAATAAAGGAAACAGCCGAGACACCAAGGAAGATATAAGAGGTCTTGTAAACAAAATCCCACCACTTCCCATGCAATTCTTTGCGTATGGGTTGATTGGGACTGACAAGAACAAACAACATCCAAATTGTTACCAACGACTTGAGCAGGAGAAGTACGCGGAAAGCAAAATCGTTCAGGTCCACGAACAATTGCGCCTTATCAAGGAGAAACAGGACGACAATCGGTATGATATAAGGTTTTAGTTTTTTTGTAAGCAACCTTTCGTATAAATATATGCTGGGTATCAATAGCAGAAAAACTATCAGCTCATTTACCGGTCGGGGACGGTCGGGGTATATCCATATGGAAATAAGGACCGTTAACATCCATGCGGAAATAAAATAATAGCTCGTGAAAAACCTTGCGTTCTGCATCCTTGTATCCTCCGCAGGTATCTCCATGCCCCTTAGTTTATTATTGAAATTGAAGAATACCACTGTGAGCAGGGCCAATAGGAACAATTGTAAATAAAGGGCCTCCTCGGTTTTTTCGCTGAAGTAATCACGGATTGATTGGTTGTTTTTCCCAATTGAAAAAGAAACCCTTTTCTCCGTTGGCAAAGAATCTGTTTTGGTGCTATCGGACCTTGCCCAAATTGCCGGGCTGTCCTTGCTCAAGTATTCCGTTTGCCAGTTCAACTGTAAATCATGAAGGTCGGTAAGGTTTTTTTCGGCAATTAAAATGAGGTCGGTAATATTGTTCTGGACCTTGGAGATTTGATTGAGCCTGGAATTTATTTTTTTCAAAAAACCCTTGACCAATGATATTTCTTCGTTTATCCTTGCAATGGTTTCGGACGGGCCTTTTTGTTCTTTGATCGTTTTGTTCGTTAGTTCCCATGTGCGTAGCGTAACCAAAAGGAAATCTTTTTCGCTTAGAAAGTCTTTTGTGGCCTTGTTCAATTTCTGCTGATGGGTCTTGAGTTGCTTGTTCAGGACACTCCATTTCCTTGCCATATCTTCAATTTCCCGGGTCGTGAGCCCCTCAAGGTTTTTGTTTGCGATCATTAGCCCGTCTTCAACAAGAAGCCTCTTCTGTGTAATTATCGAGTCGATGGACCCTACTTCGGAATTATCGCTTATTTTATTATTCAGTTTATTCGTCAAAGTACTTACATCTTCGATTTTTGTACTGACTTCGGATAATT
>JAJRTT010000077.1 GCA_024278155.1 Bacteroidota bacterium
CGGCTCATGTCCGATAACGTGCCCGATATGATCTGGGCAAAAGACCTTGACGGAAAATTCATTTTCGTGAACAAAGGGATTTGCGAAAAGCTGCTTTATGCCGATAATACGGAAGAACCCATTGGCAAAAGCGAGATGTATTTTATTGAACGGGAACGCCGTGCACATCCAAACGACCCTAAATGGTTTACCTTTGGTGAAGACTGTGCGGATTCCGATGCCATTGTAATCAAATCAAAAAAACCACAACGCTTTAGCGAATTTGGCAATGTAAGGGGCAATTATTTGTTCCTGAACGTTTTCAAGGCCCCGCTCTATAACGGCAAAGGGGAAATGATAGGAACGGTGGGAAGTGCCAGCGATGTTACCGGCCAAAAAATAATAGAGAAAGAAAAGAAAAGGTACGAGAGCGTTGAAAGGGCTGTTTTTGAAATCAGCCTTGCGGTCAATACGACCAACAACCTCACCGACCTGTTCAATGTTATCAGGCACGAACTGGGGAAAGTAATCGACACAACGAATTTCTATATTGCTTTGTACGATAAAGAGAAAGACCTTATCACATTGTCCTACTTCATTGATGAAAAAGACGAGGTTGTGCTTTTGCCCGGAAAAGATTCCATCACCTCCTATCTGATCAAAATGGGCAAGCCGTTGCTAATGCACCAATCCGAAATAATCACCCTCGCCTCACAAGGGCATTTCGGACTGCAAGGTTCCGTGGCCCAGGTTTGGCTTGGTGTCCCTCTTATCGTTAACAACGAAACCATTGGCGCTTTGGTCATCCAAAATTACGTGAACAAAGATGCCTTTGGCTCCAAGGACCTGGACTTGATGAAATATGTCTCCAACCAAATTGGCATTTCCGTTTCACAAAAAAGGGCCGAGGATAAAATCCGCGACAGTGAATACCGCTTGCGCCAGATTATTGATACCGTCCCCCACCTTATTTTTGCAAAAGACAAGGATTCAAGGTTTATTATGGGCAATAAAGCCACGGCAGATGCTTATGGCGTAACGGTTGACGAATTGGTGGGCAGCCTGCAAACCAGCCTCCATGCCGATGCTGATGAAGCCAAATCCTATCTCGAAGAGGACAGATATGTGATCAGCCAGAAAAAAACAAAAATCATCACCGAGCAGAAATTCACGGATGCCGAAGGCAACGTACGGATATTCCAAACCATAAAAATACCCTTCAGGGCCAAAGAAAAAGACGAGAGATCGATGCTGGGCGTGGCCATAGACATTACGGAACAGAAAACGGCGGAAATCGAATTAAAGAAAGCCAAAAACAAAGCGGAAGAATCGGATAGGTTAAAAACCGCTTTCCTGGCAAACATGTCGCACGAAATACGTACGCCGATGAATGCCATTGTGGGTTTCTCCGAACTGCTCAACGACCCGGAACTGACCGATGAGATAAGGCGCGAATTTATTGGTTTGATAAACGAAAACAGCAAAGTGCTCCTGAGCCTGATAGAAGATATCATCGATGTGGCCAAAATAGAAGCGGAACAATTGAAAATTGTCGAGTCCACTTGCCAGATCAATCTCATTTTCAATGACCTGAAAAATTATTACGAAAAACAATTGGTGAAACTGAACAAAACGGGGATAAAGATCCACCTTGAAAAAGAATTCAAGGACGATAAATTCAGCATCGTCAGCGACCCGCTTCGTTTCAGGCAAATAATGAACAACCTTTTGGGAAATGCGGTAAAGTTCACCGAAAAAGGGTTTATCGAATTTGGTTATAAAGTAACCAATAAGGATGAAATTTTATTTTTCATCAAAGACTCTGGCATTGGCTTAAAGGCTGAAAAAACGGAAATGATCTTCGAACGTTTCAGGCAAGGACAGGAATCAAGTACAAAAGAGTACGGTGGTACTGGCCTGGGGCTAACGATCTCCAAAAGGCTGGTTGAACTGTTGGGTGGAAAAATATGGGTAGAGTCGGTATTGGGCGAAGGCAGTATTTTCTTTTTCACCTTGCCCTATCGTCCGGTTACCGGCAAAAAAGCGGAACCTTTTATCCGGAAATCGGATAAAACGCTTTGGGAAAACAAAACGATACTGGTTGCAGAAGACGAACAATCCAACTTTGAATTGGTAAAGGCGACTTTGTTCCCAACGAATGTTCAAATAATAAGGGCGCACAATGGAAAAGAGGCTGTTGACATATGCAGGGAAAACGACAAAATCGATTTAGTGCTCATGGATATCCGAATGCCCGAAATGAACGGCTATGAAGCAACGAGGCTGATAAAGGAGTTCAGGCCCAGATTACCGGTGATTTCCTTAACAGCTTATGCCATGCCCGACGACATGAAAAAAAGCACGGACGCAGGCTGTGACGATTATATCACAAAGCCCATCAAACCAACCGGGTTTATCGATAAACTAAAAAATTACCTGAACAAATAAAGACCCAATAGAACTTGTGAGAACAAAGCTTTTCCATATCGGTTTATTTTTGGTGGCCATCGTTTTTTTCACCCTTGCAGAGAAAACCCCCGCAAATGGGAATGACCAGCTAACAGACAGCCTAAAGCAGGTTATTGCCGACAAAACACCTCCCGGACGAATCCAGTTCCTGATTGGCCAATCTAAAAAATACACAAGCTCGTCGCTTGACACGGCCGAAATTTATGCAAGGGAAGCACTTACGGAAGCAAAAAAGGCAAACGACACCCTGAACATCGGCAATGCGTACCGGATATTGGGGAACATCTGTTATTACAGGGAAAACTACAACATTGTACTTGGCCATTACGACTCAAGTTTACTAATGTATTCCTACCTTGGTGATTCAGCAAGTATGGAAAAGACAATCAACAACCTTGGACTCCTTTACCAACAGGTGGGCAATTTCGAAAAATCCATCAAATACCATTTGCAGTCCCTGGATTTCAACATGCGTCACCATAATGCCGAAGGATTGGTTACATCGTATATCAACCTTGGCGGACTTTATTATGAAATGGGGGATTATGGAAAATCGGCAAAATATTTCAACGATGCGCTAAAACGCAGCGAAGACGGCATTAGAACCAGCACAAAGCAAGCTATCCTCAACAATTTGGGATTGATTGCCCAGGAATTGCGGAACTATGAAAAATCGCTCGACTATTTCAAGGAATCACTTGACATTGCCAAACAAACCAACAATTTCCACGACCTTGCCGATATCTATCACAACATGGGCAAAAGCTATTTCGAACTTGGGGATTATATTACTTCCTTAAAGTATTACAACAAGGCCGTGGATTATTACAATAGTTTGGGGATCCAATCGAGCAAGACCCTAAATAATATCGGCCAGCTTTATATCGAGCTCGATTATTACCGGCAGGCGATCAAATTCCTGAAGAAAGCCCTAAAAATCGCCAAGCGCAACAACCATGTAACCGACCTTCCCGAAATTTACAAAAACCTGTCAATAGCTTATGAATACCTTGGAATGTACAAAAGTGCCTATTCCAATTTCAGGAAATACAATTTTTACAACGATTCATTGAGCCGACAATATTTTGAGGCCGACTTGGAACGGGCAAAAAGGAACCTGAAGGTGGGGCAAAAAGAAAACGAAATAGAGAAGTTGAATTACGAAAACGAATTGGCCCTGGAACGCAAAGATAGCGAAATACGCATTAAAAACATCATAATCACCACGTTTGCGATTGGCTCAATTGTCATCTTTATTTTTGCGGGGATCTTACTTTGGCTTTTCCTCCAAAAGAAGAAAGCAAATTATTTGTTGCAAAAACAAAACGAAGATATCCTGAAGGCCGACAAGATAATCCATAAGAAGAATATCGAACTAAGCGAAAGTGAAAAAAGGCTGAAACGGATAATTGATGAGATGCCGGTGATGATAGATGCTTATGACAAAAACGGGAACATTGCCTTCTGGAACAAGCAATGCGAAAAAATCACCGGATATTCTGCGGATGAAATCATTGGCAAACAAGAGACACTTCACAAACTGTACCCAAACAAAGAGTATTGGCAAGCCACCGGAAAAAGCCCTAAAGTAAAGGATAGTGTTTATACCGATGTCCCATCCGAAATAACCTGTAAAGATGGCTCCCTGAAAACCATTCTCTGGTCAAGTGTTTCCTTGCTCGTGCCCATTGAAGGCTGGAACCAATGGGCAATCGGAATAGATGTTACCGAAAAACTGAGGGCGCAACAAATTTTACAGAAGAGCGAAGAAACATTGCGGGGCATCTTTGATTCATCGCCATATGCCATTGTCCTGATCGACCTTGAAATGAATATCATGGATGGGAACCCGGCCAGTGTTGAAATGTTCAGGATAAATGACAAACGAGAAGTTATTGGGAAAAGCATGTCCCGTTTCATTTATGATACAGATTTGGAACGGGCCAAACAAAACCTTCGGGAAGCAGCTAAAAAAGGCTACACAAAAGACAATCAATATGCTTTCAAAAGGCAGGATGGCAGTAGCTTCACTGCCGAAACCTCGGGGAGTATCCTTGTTGATTCGGAGGGAAAACCCACCGCCTTCGTCATCATCGTAAACGACATTACGGAACGCATCCAGTTTATCGAGAAACTAAAGCATGCAAAAATAGATGCAGAAGAAGCCGACCGCTTGAAAACGGCTTTCCTTGCCAATATGTCGCATGAAATAAGGACGCCCATGAATTCGATCGTAGGATTCTCGAGCCTGCTTACAGAACCCAACAATACAGAGGAACTTAAGGAGAAATACCTGAACCATATTATCAACAGCACCAATTCATTGATGAGCCTGATTGATGACATCATCGATATTTCGAAAATTGAGGCCGGGCAACTTAAAGTCACAAAAACAGAATGCCATATAAATGAATTGTTGACCGATTTGTATTCCTCTTTCAGTGATTCCAACAAGAATAAAAATGTTGAGTTATTGCTCAGCTCACCTAAAAAGGGGGAGAATATCAGCTTTGTTTCCGACCCGCTCCGGGTTAGGCAGGTGTTCACCAATTTGATTGGCAATGCATTGAAATTCACCGAATCGGGCACTATTGAAATCGGCTATAACCTGAATGTAAAGAAAAGAGAAAAATTTATTGAATTTTATGTATCCGATACTGGAATTGGTATTCCAGATGACAAACTGGATGTAATTTTCCAACGGTTTTCACAAATTGAAGATGCCCATACAAAAAAATACGGGGGAACGGGTTTGGGCCTCACCATATCTCAACGCATTGTTGAGATCCTCGGGGGAACCATCCGGGTGAAATCGGAAATCCATAAAGGCTCCACATTCTATTTCTCACTCCCTTATGTTCCCGTTGTCAGCAAAAAGAAAGAGAAACCGCAAGTTTTCAAGGCATCCAAGTACAACTGGAAAGACAAAACCATTCTTATTGCCGAAGATGAAGGTTCCAACTTCCAACTTTTGAAGGCAGCCCTCGAGCGTACACAAATCAAAATCCTGCATGCCGAGAATGGCAGCGAAGCTGTTGATATTTTCAAAGAAGCAGGAATTGTCGACCTCATCCTCATGGATATAAGGATGCCCATCATGAACGGTTATGAAGCCACCCGGAAAATAAAAGCCATGGACAAGAACGTCCCTGTAATTTCCATCACTGCTTATGCCATGTCGGAAGATGGCTCGAAAAGCCTGGCTGCCGGATGCGACTCCTATATGTCAAAACCCATCAGGCCCGGGAAATTACTGGCGGCCATTGACAAATACCTGAGATAGCCTGGATATTCGTCAGACCACTGCGATTAGGCAGGCGCACTGGCAGTGGTCAGACAAATCAGGATCAGACGAATCAAAACCGCTTCCCGGCAAATCCTTGCAAAATAATCCCGGCAACAATGAACATTAAACCCACAAAAGTGGATGGAAGTATCGCCTCCCCTACAACAGCACTGATTATCAACAATGAAATAAAAGGCGAAAAATAAATAAGATTGGCAACCCTCGCTGTATTTTCAGAATATTGTAAAGCTTTTAACCAAATAAAAAAGGTGAGCCCCATTTCAAACAACCCAATATAAATCCCCCCGGCTACCCCTTCAAACGAAACAGCTTCCCAACTTTGATCATAAAGGACTGCGAGAAAAACAAATAAACTGCCGAAGATAAAATTCATGAACAGTTTCACCACTTCGTCCCTTTTATCGCGCATATTGAATATCCAATACAAAGCCCAGAAAACGCTGCTCCCAACCGCCAACAACACGCCCATCGGGTTCCTGAACTCCAGGTCCGGGATATTTCCATTTGTGGAAATAATCACAATCCCGGCAAAACTGATAAAGATGGCCAAAATACTTACAAGGTTTATTTTCTGCTTTAGAATGGGAATGGAAAGCAGGACCAAAGTGATGGGCCAGATATAATTCAAAGTCCCGGCTTCCTGGGCCTTCAGCAGCGTGTAAGCTTTAAGAAGGACAACATAGTACAAAAAAGGGTTCAGGAAACCGAGAAAGGCCGAATTCAGGTAATCGGCAGACCGCATTTCCTTTAGTTGGGGAACTTTCTTTTGAAAAATGATAATCGCAAACAAAACAATACTGGAAACAACCGAAGCCATCAGCAACAACTGCATATACCCAACGTACCGCAAAGAAAGATGAAATGCCGAGGCAATGGTTGACCAGGCCATGACCGTTATCATCGCCAGCAAATAAGCTCTTTTTTGTGATTTGTTCGTCATAATTTTCACGTTCCTATTCGTCTGACCAATGCCTGTGCGCCTGCCTAAGTGCAGTGGCATGACAAATGTCTCATTCGCCAGTATGTACTGATCCAACGATTGTACACTCAACCGAACCGTTTCATAAATTTCCGATATCGAAAAACGACCCTATTCCTAAGCTCCCCCTTAAAAAGGGCAGAAAGCACATAACTGATCCATTCGTGATGAACATCAGCATAAAGCCTGAGATAATCGTTAAAAGTCTGCAAACGGTATTGATAGCTGTAAAAATACACCGTATCAAAATCCAGCAAACCTGAAATCCGGTAAATATGCAAGGGGGCACTTACTGCAACAATGGAAGTAAAGTTCTCCCGCTGGATTATCTTCCTTGCTTCACGCCAATTGGTTATTGTGTTAAAGGACAATGAATCGGAAAACAGCAAACTATCGGGAACTCCCTGCCCTTCAAGATAAAGACGCATATAATTTGGTTTCCCCTCCGAAAAATCCTTTGCATATCCACCGACAGAAATAATGTTTTTCACCTTTTCATCCCGAAACAAATCAAGGGCAACATCTGCCCTGTTCTTGCTATCGGGGCCAATATCGTTCTCCTCCTCATTGTGGTCACCAAAAAACAAAACGGCGGCATCCACTTTAAATTCCTGTTTTTGTCCTTCGACGAAATCCTGCACATGATGGTAATAATAGCTTGTCCCAATAAAATCAATTATCATCAATGAGAAAACAATGATGAAAATCAGACGGAACTTTTTAGTACGGGTATATTTTCCTTTCATGCTTTTTTCAATAATTTAAAAAGGTGAATGACTTTGAATAATTTAAGCCGAACAAAACAGGCTTTCCTCTTTTGAACAACTTAGAATTTCGCCCATCGCGGCATCACATTCAAATCAATATCAAACACAAACCTTCCCAAAAACCAAACAACCAGCGAAATTACAATAATCCCGATAAGGTTTAGGATCAACCCGGTTTTGGCCATGGAACTTATCTCGATGCGGTTTGTGCCAAAAATGATGGCATTTGGTGGTGTGGCCACAGGGAGCATAAAGGCCATTGAACCTGCAAGTGTTGCGGCCAACATAAACAACATAGGGTTGATATTGGACGAAACGGCCAGTCCCGCAAGGATGGGGAGCAGCATTTGCGTAGTGGCCGTATTGGAAGTAACTTCGGTAAGGAAAATCATAAGCGTTGTAACACAAATAACTATTATCAAAGGGTGAAAATGGATTACGGCGCTCAATTGGTTACCGATCCAAACGGACAAGCCCGAAACCACAAACCCCTTTGCAAGGGCAAAACCGCCACCAAAAAGCAGGATGATGTTCCAGGGGATTTGATGGGCGGTTTTCCAATCCATCACCTTTTTGTTCCCTTTTTTACCGGAAGGGATCAAAAACAGAAGTATCCCAATAGTGACTGCCACCGTCCCATCGTTCAGGTATCCAGGGTTGTTGAACAAACCGGCCCAACCGGGAATGGTAAAATTGCCCAGCGAAATATCGGCGCGGGTGAGCAAAAGCAGGGCAAA
>JAJRTT010000078.1 GCA_024278155.1 Bacteroidota bacterium
CTGCTGTGCAGTTAAATTTTTCAGGAACGACATCATGAAACCCATCCCTTTTTTCATTTCCGGGCTGTTCATTTCCCTCAGCAGTTTCCAGATGGAATATTCAGGGATATTGTCGGTTTCCAGGTTTTTGTAAACCACCACGGCATTATGAACGGATTCGAGCATATCGGGCTGGGTAATTTCTTTCACCATTTCCAGGATCGGCACAATCTTATCGGCCAATTCCCTCACATCTTCCAAAGTGAAATGTGTAATGATATTATCACCAACCTTTGCCATTTCCTTAAAGAAGTCGATATAGCCTTTCTGGTCCAGTTCGTTCACTTTCTCGATAGCCGTAAGCCCTACCTGATGGGCGATGGGAGATACATCTTTCACGAAATCGTTCATGCTTTCCATCATTTCAAGCATATTGTTGATGTTCTCAAGATTTGCCAACAAACGGATGCCAATAGATGCAAGCGTATCGGCATCCAGTTCCACCCCTTCCTTATCAAGCCTTTGAACAGTAGTCTGAAAAACGTCCTTGCCCACTATTGACAGGTCATCCACAAGGTCGGTCATCGTTTCGCGCGATTGTTTCTGGGCGTAAACCTCTTCCAACACCAAATCAAGTTTCCTGTTGATCTCATTGATTTGCTCTTGCATGTTTACTTCTGTTGTTATTTTATTTTCTGACATGATAAAGCTCTTTAGTTTAATTTTTTACCGGCCATTGTCATTTTCGTATCAATCGGCATCTCTTTGCCTTTAAGCAAAATATGCCAATAAATCCAGCGGAACATCAACTTACCGTAATGGTTCATCCGTGTTTCCTTTAACAATCCAAAAGGCCCAATCCCGGGGAAGGGAAATGATCCGGGCAACGGCTCTGTATCATAGTTAAAGTCGATGAGCGCACCTTTACCGTGGCCCGTTTCGATATAACAGTTTGAATGACCGTCGAACTCAGCAGTAAACGGTCTTCCTTCGATGTAGCATTGCAAGTTTTCGAACAAAACGTCAGCTTCAAAATGGACAACGGAACCCGCTTTGGATGTTGGGAAGTTCCCCGCATCGCCTATCACAAAAATATTCTCGAACTTATTGGACTGAAGGGTGTTTTTATCCGTTTGGACAAAACCAAAGTCATCGCCCAGGCCACTTCTTTCGACCATCGAATCACCGCCATGAAGCGGGATGCTTATCAGGCAATCGAAAGGGATTTCCTCCCCGCTGTAATCCTTGATGGTCTTTTTCCCATTGTCCACCTCGGCAAGTACAAAATCGGTAACGATGTTGATGTTTTTATCTTTTAACAAACCACCAAGCATATCCGAGGCACGTGGTTTTGTAAATGCCCCCGAAAGGGGTGTAACGTATGTGATGTTCACTTTGTCGCGCATTCCCCTTTCCAAAAAGAAAGCATCCGCAAAAAACGTAAACTCAAGTGGTGCGACCGGGCATTTAATCGGCATATCGGCAATATTGATTACAAGATCGCCACCTTCCCAGGTCTTGAAAAACCTTGCAAGTGCTTTTGCCCCTTCGATGGTGTAAAAGTCAAAAACGCTTTTATGCCACAACTCCCCTTTCAGGCCAGGCGTTTCTTCCGGCATTATTTTGGTCCCGGTGGCGATGATCAAAATATCATATTGCAACACCTCGCCATCTTTCAGGAAGACTTTGTTGTTTTCCCCGTCCACCTTATCGATTTCAGAATAAACAAGGTTTACCCCAACCGGGACAAAACTGCTTTTGGGTTTGATTACATCGGCCTCCTTATAATATCCAAAAGGGATAAACAAAAAACCTGGTTGGTAATAGTGGGTCTTGTATTGGTCCACAATTGTGATATCCCACTCACTACGGGAGAGGTCTTTTCTCATTTTATTGGCCATGATCGTACCTCCGGTACCTGCGCCAAGTATTAATAGTTTCTTTGTCATTAGTTAAGTTTTTTTATAAAAAAATCGATTCTATTGTTATTTTATTAACAATGCAAAAGTAGTCCGACATATCTATATATGCAAATTATTAGATATGATAATTATCATAACATTGGAAAAAAGTTTTACCTTTGGGTCTTTATTTCAAAAAACGCGAATATGGAAATCATGGGATTAAAATCGAGCTGCAAAAACTGTCCTTATAAAACCTTGGTTTTTGATGCTTTAGACAATGAAGAACTCGACTTTATCGACAATTCGAGAAAAGAAATTTTGTACAAAAGAGGGGAAGTAATTGCCGAAGAAGGGAATCTAATCAAAGAATTCCTTTATTTGAAAACAGGCTTGTTGAAAGTTTACCGAAAAGGGAGGGGCAACAAAAATCAGATTATCCGGATTGCAGGCGCATCGGATTTTGTGAGCCTGTTGAGCATGTTTTCCAATGAAAAATATAAATATTCCCTTTCGGCACTTGAGGATACGGTTGTTTGCGTTGTGGATGCCGAAAAGATAAAAAACCTGGTGAAGACCAATGGCGAATTTGCCCTTGACGTAATCGGGCGCATGAGCTACACCTACGATGAAATCATTGATTCGACCTACCGGATAAGGCAAAAACAATTGCGCGGACGTATTGCCCACATCCTGCTCTATTTCTCAAAGACAGTATATAAGAAAAAACGCTTTGAGCTCCCGCTTTCACGAAGGGAAATTGCCGAACTGATAAATATGACGACCGAAAACGTTATTCGGATTTTATCGGAATTCAAGAAAGACAAGATTATCCAGATCGAGAAGAAAACGATTATCATCATTGATAAGGGAAGGCTTGAGAAAATAAATAAAACGGGTTAGGATTCCTGAAAACGAAAAAATTTGAGTAGTCCTCTAAAGATTTGAAGGATTAAACAAGATTTAGTTATTGGGTTATGAGTTAAGGGTTTCTACTAGAACATTAGAATTAATTGGAATAAATCGAATGGAATTTATATACGCAGACGAACTAAAAAAGACTTTTAATGTTTTTGGACACTTCTATAATCTGAAACTATCCGATTCAGTTTTAAAGTGTCGTAGTGTTTTAGAAATCAAACGAAAAAATAAATCGAACCAAATCCCCGATACTATTGTGGTAATGATGAACCCTGGTTCTTCAACTCCTTTGGATAAAAAATATGATCCAAATATTTTCTCTAAAGAGGAATACCTAAATACCAAAGCAAAAGAAATAATTCCAACTAAACCAGATAATGCCCAATATCAAATAATGAGATTAATGGAAGTTAATAAGTGGGATTTTGTTAGGATTCTAAACTTGTCAGATTTAAGAAATGGAAATAGCGGAAAATTTCAAACCGAATTTAGGGACGCAATGAAATTAGACAGTAGCAATCCGCACTGCATGACACACATAGACCGCAAGAAGGAATTATTTGACTATACGAAATCAAAGAGTAATATAATTATTGCCGCTTGGGGTAATATTGCTGAACTTAAATATTCGGCTGAAGCTATATTAAAATTGGACAAGAAAACCATAGGATTGAAAAATGGCAACCCCCCCAGCTTTAGATATGCGAGCCCATATATGAAAAGACAGAAGATTGAATGGTTAACAGAAATACAGAAGGAAATACAAAAAAACCAATGCTATCAAAATATAAAAACAATAGCCGAAATAGTAATAAACATGAACATTGTAGTTAGCATAAAATTAGTTGTAACTTGAACAATTTGAATTCCGCAGCCGGCTACTATTCTTATGCAAACCGATATGTTTATTTTACGAATTCAATGTTTAACGTATAACATATAACAATTTACAAATCTAATCATTTAAAAACATAAAACCCGCTTAATCTCCCCATTCAGGAAGAATGCAATTCTCACTTATTTCCTTTAAATAAGCTTCAAAGTCAATTTTAAGGCTTTCGTGCATCACTTTGGAATTCCCCTCATGGCAGTTTAAACAAGCACCGACTGTCAATATCCTTTTTTGTTCCTGAACATCGAAAGCCCGAAAATCCATCCTTGTTGAATACCCTTGCTTTTCTGAACCCTGTGACAACAAATCATTGTTGAAAGGAAACTGTATCCAGGCATCTTCGGGCAATCCATCGTATTTGTTCAACTCATATTGAGGGGTAAATTCCCAACTTCCATGGCCATTTTCGATTATGTAATCCAAATCGCCCCTGCCATAGCCCAAGGCAAGCGGATTATTATGACATGATTTGCAGCTCCTCCCCTCACCAACTATGGTATGAGGGGCAGCCGGGGCATACAAACGGTGGAAAACCAAGGGTTCGCCGGAAGATGAATAACTCCCTTTATCAATGGTCATGATCATACCGGGAATGGCACATTCAACTTTTGGTTTTTTACCGGATCTGCCATAACGCACACCCAATGCGGGAGGCTCGGCCAAAAACCCGCCCACAAATTCGACCCACTCCCCTTTTTTAAATTTGTTCTCCAAAAGGTCGTAACCTTCCACCTCGTTATCATAGGCATTGTGGCAGCCTATACATTGCGGTGCCCAGGAAGTGTGGCAAGCCGAACATGAAACATTATTATGTGCATTTCCCCTGGCACATGTTTCACCGGGCGGTTTTAAAGGGTATATCGCACCATCCCCTTTTCCAATAAGAAAAGCATTTTTGGATTCATCCACAAAAGTGTTCACCAATGGAAAAGCAGATTCAGAAGTCAATAATATAGGTTTATCCGAATGGGTGAACTTTTTCAAATCAAACACTTTCTTTGATTCGGGATCCAGATCAGAATAATGAATTGTTTTGGGAACATCATCAAAATGACAATCCGCACATTGGATCTTGACTGCCGATTCTTCGTGCAGATAGATGTCTCCATCTCCCATTACTTCAAAGGAACCATGGCAATCAACGCAAAGCAAGCCTGCCTTATGGTGAACGTCTTCCTCCTGAAAGCGATAAACCCTTTTATCTTCCATCACTTTATATCCAGGCTTGCCTGCCACATCCTTCTCGTCAAAAAGGGTTTCGTGCCAGCCTTCATAATTGGTCGAAATCCTTCCCGAACGGCTGTGACAACCAAAACAATGTCCGTTGGAGATATCCAAATCCAGCGAAGGATGCCCAATGGGAAAAAGGCTATCCGGTTTTTCTGCTCCCTTATAAGCAAGGTGTTCTTTCAGGGTTTGTGAACTATAATTCAAATGACAAGCATTGCAGCCACCTCCCCTTGACAATTGGTTGATGGGACCGGTTTCAAACTTTTCATTTCCAAGATGGCAATTGGCGCACAAGTCCCGGAGATGTCCTTCTGCCGCCGAATGCCCGATGCTTTCGATATGAAAAAGGGAATCGAGCTTATCCGATTCTCCAAAAACAAATTTATCAACACTCACAATCCCGCTGTTGGTGGCCATTAAAGAGTGGTTCACCCGGTCAGGGATTCCGGGATGGCAATCCATCGTCCCGCATGTATATTTTGCATCGGAAAGGTTGCCGGGAACAAGCAACATATGTTTATGGGCCTGTTTTTTATCCAAAGTAAAAGGATTTCCCAAATGACAATTTGTACAACCAATGGCCCGTGGATCGTGTGCCGGACCAAAACCCTCCATTTGGTCGTGGCAAACAAGGCAAGCCTCCCTCCTATCATTGACAATCGGGATTTCATTTTCGGAAACCTCATTGGAAAGATGGTTGAAAAGCCCTGTTCCCATTGTAAAAACAGATGTTTCTGGTATTTCGTTATACTGAAAAGGGGATTGCCATTTCCAGTTTTCGCCCCTGAAAAAGAAACCGATGATTGTCAGGAGCATATAAATCCAGAAAAGATAAAACAGGCTTTTCTTGGTGATTTGGGCAGTTTTATCTTTCATGATCCGCAACACCCAAACAAAACCAATCAACAGGATAACAAACCAAACAACAAATGAAGGATTGGAGAACCAATGCAATATTTCCTGAAATCCCACAAAATACCAGGGGCCTTTCACTACAGGATTCAAATTATCGTGCAATGGGGCATTCAGCAAAAAACTTAAAACAGCAATTATAATGAGGCTGATGAAAAACGTGGATGTTTTGACCCACAATGTCCGTGCATGTTC
>JAJRTT010000079.1 GCA_024278155.1 Bacteroidota bacterium
GCATAGATATTAATTGGCCAAAATGTTTTGACTTTCATACTTAAAGCTGGCTGCCAAAACCAAGCGAGATATCAATTATGGATATTGTACGACATCTCCTCCAGGGTTGTGCGGATGTCGTATTCTTTTAAATAAATCCCTTTTGGTATTTTAATGGGGCCGGCCATATAATTGATGAAACCTTCGATACCTGCATCAATTAGTATGTCGATGATTGCCTGGATATCCTCCGTGTAGAGGGTTAGGATGGCAATTTTGATTTTCTGTTCCTTGATTATTTCCGGTGCATGGGTCATATCGTAACAAGGGATTCCCCGGATGGTGGTGTTTATCCTTTTTGGGTTGATGTCGAAGGTGGAATTGATCATTACCGGGCAAACCGGACTGGAACCAATATGCTTCAACAAAGACTCGCCGAGGCGTCCCATCCCGATAATAGTGGCCTGGGTGCTTTTGGGGATGGTGAGTGTCTCATCGATAGACTTTAGGAGCTCCGTAACCTTATACCCGTTCCGATAATTGCCCGTAGTACCAAGCAACATCAGGTCACGGCGGACCTGGACCGGATTCAAATGAAGAAGGCTGGCAAGGTCATGGGAAAAAATAAATGGTTCTGAAAGTGTTTGGTATTTTGCCAATACACGGCGATATTGGCTAATGCGCTCGACTGTTTTTGGGGGTAATTTTGCCATAAAAAATAAAATTGATTTAGATTGCAAAAATAATGAACTTGTTAATTGATTAACAAAAAATAATATACATTTGCCACGAAATTCTCAACAAAATCCGAATTGGGTAAAAACTGCGAAAATACGGTAAGGATAAGGGTGAAAGGCCTGGTGCAGGGCGTTGGTTTCAGGCCTTTTATTTATCGGCTGGCACATGAACACAAGCTTAAAGGTTGGGTCGAAAACCGGAACGATGGTGTGGTGATCGAAGTAACCGGTGCTGGTGCAGTCCTTGAAGGTTTCAAAACAGCGATAATAAAAGAATCCCCACAGGCTTCCAATGTTGTTTCCATCACGCAGGAGTTATTGGATTTTCGTGTTTTTGGCAAATTTGAAATCGTGAAAAGCGAAAATGCTTCGGATGCCATTACCGATATCAGCCCTGATATTGCCCTTTGCGGTGATTGCGTTGCCGATTTGAAAACCCAGGCCCACCGGATTGATTTTCCGTTTATCAATTGTACCAATTGCGGTCCCCGTTTTTCCATTATCAAGGATTTGCCTTACGATCGTGAGAAAACAACCATGGCACCTTTTATTATGTGTGATGTGTGCCAGAAAGAGTATGCCGATGTCCTGGATCGCAGGTTTCATGCACAACCCGTTGCATGCAATGCTTGTGGGCCAGAATACACTTTATATATAGATGGAAAGTCAATTAATGGAATCCATGTGATCGTAAAGGAAGTAGCTGATTTGTTGAAGAATGGAAAAATTGTTGCGATAAAAGGGATCGGTGGTTTTCAAATGGCCTGTGATGCACAAAACGAAGAAGCTGTTGATCGCCTCAGAAAACTGAAAAACCGGGAAGGAAAACCCTTTGCCGTAATGTTTGCCAATAAGGAAAAACTGGACAGATTTGTTTGCCTCGATGAGGCTGAAGGTAAATCCGTTCGGTCATGGCGGAAACCCATTGTTTTATTAAAGGAGAAGAAAAAGCTGGCTCCCGGTGTTAGCGTTGGTTTCGACAGGGTAGGGGCAATGCTCCCTTATATGCCTTTTCATTATTTGCTTTTTGAAGAACTGGATTTACCGGCCATTGTTCTCACGAGTGGGAATATTTCGGATGAACCCATTGTAATCGACAATAAAATCGCATTGGGAAAATTAAGTTTGATAAGTGATGCCGTCCTGACCTATAACCGGGATATATATAATCGCACCGATGATTCAGTTGTTTTTACGGTGAACCGAAGGGAACGCTTGATAAGGCGTTCCCGCGGATATGCACCCCAACCGGTGAACTTGAATTTGAACGTGGATGGCATTTTTGCAGCCGGGGCCGAACTGGTCAATTGCTTTTGTGTCGGAAAGGGGAATCAGGCAATTATGAGCCAGCATATCGGTGATTTGAAAAACCTGGAAGCCCTGGAGTTTTATACCGAATCATTTGAGCGGCATAAAAAACTTTTCAGGATGAAGCCCGAATTGGTGGTACATGATATGCACCCCGATTATCTTTCGACGAAATTTGCAAAAGAACTGGGAATCCCTACGATCGAGGTCCAGCACCATCATTCGCATATTGCCTCCTGCATGGCGGAGTATAACCTGGACGAAAAAGTGATCGGGATAAGTTTTGATGGGACAGGCCTTGGGGATGATGGGGATATTTGGGGCGGCGAGTTTTTCATTTGCGATTTGGCCGGATATAAAAGATATACCCATTTCGATTATGTCCCGTTACCAGGTGGCGACAGCGTTACAAAAGAACCCTGGAGAACAGCAGTTTCTTTTTTATATAAAATTTATGGAAAAGAATTCCTGGATTTCAATCTTCCGTTTTTGAAGGATTTGGATAGATCCGGTTTGAACCTGATTGTTCAGGCCATTGAAAAGAGTATTAATTGCCCATTGAGTTCCAGTGCTGGAAGGTTATTTGATGCAGTAGCTGCATTGACGAATATTTGCCCTGTTTCAAAATTCCATGCCGAAGCGCCCATGCGTTTGGAAGCTGAAATGAATTTTGCAGGATCCGGGGCGTATCCGTTTGATTTTGGTGAAACAATTTCATTTGAGGATACCATCCGTGGAATTGTGGAGGATATAAAAGAAGGTATTCCTGCAGCGGATATTTCCACTAAATTCCACAATACCATAATTAATGTGGTTTTTGGGGTGGCAAGCATGATCCGAAAGGAGACAGGCCTCGATAAAGTTGTCTTATCCGGTGGGACATTTCAGAACAGGTATATTTTGCAAAACGTGGAAACATTATTGACCCTCGAGGGTTTTAAAGTATATAGTCAGGCAAATATCCC
>JAJRTT010000080.1 GCA_024278155.1 Bacteroidota bacterium
CAAACGCCCGTTTGGTGAAATGAACATTTCTTTAGCGAATTGCGAACCCGATAGTTCAGCACTCAAATCTATTTCTGTTATTGAATCGTTGTTGCTTGCATCCACTACAAGGATTTTAGCATTTCCCGGCTCGAATTTTGAAATCAGGAAATGGTTCTGGAAACTGTTGTAAACAATGTCACCTATCGCAGTACCGATATTAATGTGAGTTGTTGTACTGTCTCCCGGTTGATAAGCATACAATCCTACGTCATACGCATTCAGTTTGTTGTAAAAATAGAGGTTGCTGCCTTCTGCATTTGCAGCAATGTAGTAAACCGGAAAGCCTGTGCGTATGCTAGTTTCGTGGCTGAAATCAGTATTGTCAATTACTTCCATTCCGTTAGCCACTGCATTGTGCACAAAGGTTTTGTTGCCGGCAACCGCACCTTTCCAGAAGAAATTGCCTTCGGCCCTTAGAAGTGGTTCATAAGTATAACTGCCATTACTGTATTCCAATTTGGCAATTTCGTCCTTTTTGCCTATCAGCGCAGTTGTTCCGTTAATTTTCGTTAAGTGCAAAGCAGCGTTTAAATCAAAATCTGATGTTTTTACTGAGTTGTCATCAGCAAACTGATGTGATAGTTCGAAACTGTCGGCTATGGGGTTGTAATGAAAAACAGCAATATTTGTGTTTGAATCAGCATAAACTATTTCATTGTTATCAGGGGCATAACTCAATACCAGATCCTGGTTTTCTTCGAGGTAAACCGCATCAAGGATTTTTTTGCTTGGTGAGCGAATAGTATCTTCTGATGCAAAAGGATCATCACCATCGATCACACAGAACCGTGGTTCAGGTACATCAGCCACGAAATAAGTAAAGGGAAATACAATAATTTTGTGAACGCCATTGGCCGTATCATTGATGTATAACATCTTTCCCATTTTAAAATAACCTGATCCATTTACGTTAACAAAATCAATACTACGGATTAGTTCAGAACTGTCAGCCGTAACTTCCCTAATCTCAATAATTGCTTTGGAAACAAAATCAGGAGGGTGTATTTCTTGTCTACCCAGTCTGACTACGTAAAAATAATCATTCTCCTCGTTGAAAACGAAATTGGAAACATGGTCACCCAGTTTAACTAAGGAGTCATTGGGGTCTTTAAGCTCTAAGTATTGGGGTATGATATGATTTGTAGAATCAGGGGGTAATGATGTATCAATATTGTAAATTCCAAAAAGTGTTTGTTTTGTATGAAAGTTTCCCGTACAGTTAATACTGGAGTCGCGGCCAGCAATATGTATATATAATCTGTTGTTGGTATCATCATACTTTAAAATAACAACATCATTATGAGATTGAAGGACTTCATTCAATTTTTTGGGGTTACTGCCCTTTTCAATGGGGAGAGTTGTAATCCATGTTTGCGACAGGCTGTCAGTATCTATTACCAATAGTTTTAAATATGGGGTAATAAGATAAAGGTATTTGTTGTTCGGATTATATACCATCAGACTTTGATCGGGCGATGCTCCCCTGCCATCGTAATATACCGGATTGAATTTACCCAAGAATAGTCCTGAACTATCAAATAAGATTTTATCTAAAAACAAGTTGTAGGTGGCATCATAAACAGACACGCCATCCGGTGCATAGGCAAATATTTTACCGTTTGCATGAATGATATCGCCAATCATTGACCCGCCGCCTGCCGGCAGGTCGATGGTTTCAACTGTTGTTTGGGCAACCGCACAAATGCTTGCTAAAGTTGCCAATATGATTATCGTATATTTAATAAAGTGTTTCATAGTAAATTGTTTTTCAAAATTATAATTAATTGTTTGTTTGATAGGAATTGTGTTTTTGGTTTATTACCTTGACAGAATGGCCAAGGGTTTTAAACCATTTGCATTGAAAAACAAAACTAAGGCGGGTGGCTGCTTTTTAAGCTTGAGTGCTTGAATGCGTAGGTGCGTAGGTGCGTAGGTGCGTAGGTGCGTAGGTGCGTAGGTGATTGAACATTTTGCTTGCTTGTTAGGGGGGTATAAAGATAATCAAAAAAAGTGAAAAGTCAAGTGAAATGTGGTTTGGGCTTTCTCAGTTTTAGAATTAAACCCAAAGAATCGTTGGTTTTGTTTATATTTTTTAGTTAGTCTGCCGAATGACAAAACCCGCCGCCAGAAAGCCCACTAGCGGTGGCAGTCCGAACTGTTTAACGGCAAAACCAAAGGCAAAAGCGATGACAATCCAAAGGGGATCCATAATTGCTGCAAATTAAAACTGAAGGCAAGATAGTCAATAAATCCATTTGAGCAATAGAATTCCCCTACGGAATCTCCGGGGAGCAGGATTTAAAGTCGTCTGACCACTGTTGAAAAATGATTCTGCATTGAAAATATTTTGTTCAGTGGTCTGACGACTTTCCACACTATTTCCAAAATCCAGGAAATGTCCGGACAAGCCTTCCTACTTCTTAATTTGTCCCTTCAGCATGAAAACAAAGGGCACGGCACCAAGTGCCAGGAAGGCCGAAACCAGGAAAGTGCGCTCCAGCCCGATGAGGTCGCCCAGCAGGCCGGCGAAAACCACCGAAATGGCCGATGACCCAAAACTGATGGTCATGTAAATGCTGTTGAAAAACACCGGCAATTCCCTGGCGGTGTCCTGTACCAAAGCCAGCAAAACGGGTCCCGGAGCGAAGACGAAAAAACCCAGGATCAGCAAAAAGAAAAAGCTAAGGTAACCGCTGGAAGTGATGAACAGGGCCATGAAAACCGGTGTCACCAGACTGATGATCAGCAAAGCGGTCTTGCGTCCGATGCGGTCGGAGATGGTTCCCGAAACCACGGTGCCGGCAGCCCCGGCCATTTGCAAAACCGCCAAAGCCGAATTGGCAAACCACAAGGACTCCCCTTTATCCATGTAAAAATAGGTGGGCAGAAAAGCCGTCAGACTGGAACGCATAATAGCCCGGAAAAAAGTGATCCCGAAAAGAACAAGCAAAAAGGGAAGCATGTTCCTGAGTGCGGCACGGTAATCGGGACGCTTTTCCTGTTTTTTGATTTCCTCGCTGATATTGATCTTGCGTAGTTTCAGGTAGAGGATGAAGGACGCCACCAGCCCGAAAGGGATCAGTTTCCATGTGCCTTCGAGCCCCCAGAGCGAGACGGCCCCGGTGATCACCAGCGGGCCCAGGGTGCGGGCCAGCTCGCCCCCGAACATGAAAAAGCTCATTCCCCGGCCGGTGTATTTTCCTGACACCTTGTTGATCATCGTCGGGGCGGGTACGTGAAACAGCGCGCTGCTGATGCCCATCACGAACAGCAGGACAGCCACGATGGTGTACGAAGGCGCCACGCCCAGCAGGCTCATGCTCACGGCCGTCACGGCAGGGGTGACAATCACGAAATAGCGCGCGGCCATGCGTTCGGCCAGCAGGCCGATAAAGGGGTTCAGCAGCCAGGGGATGCGCTGGAACAGGTCCCAGACCGAAGCCGCAGCCAGCGAAACCCCAAATTTTTCCATCAGCAGGGGGCGAAGGGGTGCCAGGAAAGAAGAATAAATGTCGTGCAGCATGTGGGTCACCGAAAGC
>JAJRTT010000081.1 GCA_024278155.1 Bacteroidota bacterium
GGGAAAAAAGGGGTGTTTGGGATGAAAGATATGTTGGGGCTGTAAGTTCAAATGAAACTCTTTTGCCACTTTTTAATAAAAACCCTATTTTTGTAAAAAACACCCACAATGGACACACTTGATATATCATTGGATAGAAAATACACTTATGCCGATTACCTCACCTGGTTGGATGACAAAAGACGGGAACTGATCAATGGCTTTGTACACCTTATGACACCTGCCCCTGCCAGGAAACACCAAAGAATCTCCAGTAGGCTGCATATTATTATTGGAAAACATTTATTCGAGGGGAAGTCTTGTGATGTTTACAGTGCCCCTTTTGATGTACGCCTCCCAAGATCAAGCAATAGAGACGACGAAAAGATTTTCACGGTTGTGCAACCTGATTTATGTGTTGTTTGCGACCCTTCGAAGTTGGATGAACGGGGCTGTATAGGGGCACCCGATTTAATTGTGGAAATACTTTCACCCTCAACCTCAAAAAAAGACCTGGTGGACAAATTCAAGGTCTATGAAGAATCGGGCGTAAAGGAATACTGGACCGTTAACCCTTTGGATGAAAACATCAATGTATTTGTTTTGGACAAAAAGGGCAAATACCAGCTTAACGGGATGTATGCCGGCGATATGAAAATAAAAGTGAGCATATTTGATGACCTGGAAATCAACCTGGAAGATATTTTTAATTAATAAGCATGATTTCATGGAAGACCCTAACGAAAAACTCAGTCCACAGGAAAAAATAGAACAGGAAAATTTCGTGCTCAAATCAAAGCTCATCACACAGGGTGGAATATTTTCGGAAAGCCAGGGCGAGATTGACCCCGAAATCGAAAATATGTTCCTGAAAAGGGTGATGGCCTTTGAAGAGGCCGAATGGAAACCGGTTTATGAAATAATCGGGGTCGATCCCAAGAGCTTCCCTCCCGCAGACCTCTTATCTGAAGAGGAATTGGAGGTGGAATTCAACAAATTGCTGGATATTTTTGAAGAACACGGGATGAAATATGCCGTAAACGAAGATGTCCCCATCGAAGTTTCCTACCGCTTCCTCACAGAGGATTACATCCTTTCCGAATCGCAAGACCTGCCCAAAGACTTTGGCTGGACCATTGATGGTTGCAGTGGCGATTGCCCCAGTTGTTTCCAAATGGACTTTTGCAAGAACAAGGATGATATATGGCCGCCCGAAGAACTTAAGGCCGAAATCAAAAGGAGAGAGGAAGAGGGGTTTTGATTCTTCGTTGGTGATAACACCAACAAAGGGCAGGTTTTAATATTCCTTGTTGCAACAACAAGAAACAAGATATTATCATCTATTATTCTATTTGGCTTACAGAATGATCGCAATAACCTTCTGGAACTACTGGCATCTTACATTCACAATAGTAACCGTCTTTATTGTACTTTAACACACATTGAGAACATTGGTGTCCAGTACAACTGTGAGTTTCTCCAATGCCCGGTCCATACACAAGTTCTCTGCCATTATTGCTTATTGATAGTTCCAAATATACAGTATAACAACTTGAAGAAGACCTGCCATCCTTATCGGCTTCAGCACCTCCAACTGCAAGAAAATAATCATGCCCTGATTTTGTCGTAAAACTTTCAATCCAGTAACTATCATATGAATAACTATATCCATCTTTCATAAACGGATTGTGCTTTTGCATTAAGCCCAAAACTTCAGGCAATGTAATTGTTAAATCAATTAAACTTTTATTATCCTGTGAAATCGTCCCGATTTTATAAACCTGATTTTTTGAAGTTTCATCTTTGATTGATGATTTTGAGCAGGAAACTAATATCACAATGGATAAAAGTACTACCATTCCCAAAGCATAAATTGATTTCGTTTTCATGATTTTTTATTCTTAGTTAAAAATAATTCTCACAAACGTAAAAAAAAAAAATGACAAATCCTAATAATTCCTGAAAAAAAAATCACTTAAATTAAGTAAACTATCAGGTTAAGATTAGGATCAATGAAATGAATTACTCCCCAATCATTTTGTGCGCAGCATAATTCCGCCATTTTTCCAAAACCTCTGTCATATCATTTGGCAGTGGGCTTTCAAAATACATCTCTTTTCCTGTAGTGGGATGGATAAACCCCAGTGATTTGGCATGGAGTGCCTGACGTGGGCAAACCTTGAAACAATTGTTCACGAATTGTTTGTATTTCGTAAAGGTGGTCCCTTTGAGGATTTGGCTGCCGCCATAGGTTTCATCATTGAACAAGGGATGCCCAAGATAGCGCATATGCACCCTGATTTGGTGTGTGCGGCCCGTTTCCAACTGGCATTCGATAAATGAAGTGTATCCCAGCCTTTCGATCATCCGGTAGTGGGTAACTGCATGTTTCCCGTATTCCCCTTCCCCGTCATAAACCATATACACCCGCCTGTCCTTTTGGCTGCGGCCAATATTCCCGGTTATGGTACCTGTGTCCTCTTTCAGGTCGCCCCAAACGAGGGCATTGTATTTCCGCTTGATACTGTGGTCGTAGAATTGTTTCCCGAGACGGGTTTGGGCAAGTTCGCTTTTTGCCACCAACAAAACCCCGGAAGTGTTTTTATCGATCCGGTGGATGAGGTAAGGCCCGGTTTTTTCGTCATAGCCTTTACCTGCCTTCTTAAAATGAAAGAGCAGGGCATTCACCAAAGTTCCGGTATAGTTGGCATAAGCGGGATGCACGACCATTCCGGCAGCTTTGTCCACCACAATCAAATCATCATCCTCATATAAAATACCAAGGGGGATATCTTCGGCGATCATTTCAAATTCACGCACGGGATGTGTCAGCACAATCGTGATCATATCCCCTGGCTTCACTTTGTACGAAGACCTTACGGCGGAATTGTTCACAAGGACACTTCCTGCATTGGTGGCGTTCTGGATTTTGTTACGTGAGGAATTTTCGAGCCGCGACATAAGGTATTTATCAATGCGCAAAGCTCCCTGGCCTTTGTCCACAACAAAACGATGATGCTCGAACAACTCCTGTTCTTCCCCAAACTTTTCATTCGTGCCAGCCATTCGAAAAAGAAGTTTATTTATTAAAGATTAGCAATTTTGTGGAATAGGTTTTACTGTAAGCTTCATCAAGGACATTTACAATATAGACACCATCGGTCAAAGCGCTCACATTTATGCTTTTGGATTCGAGATAAGGGGCCGAGAACACCAGCCTTCCATAAATATCATAAATCCTGACAGTAAGGTAATCGTAATACTTGGGATCGATCCCATTGGGAAGTCCAACTTTGATAAGCCCGTCCGCCTGGGGCGGGTTCGGATAAACCATCAGATCGGAAGATGTCGCCTTTTCCCCAGGCACTTCCAGTGGAAGTAAATTTTTACCGACCAACATCCGCATCATCAGCGAACCCTCGAAACTGGAACCGATCCAGTTACCATCCACATTGAAAAATATTTTCTCCCGTGAATTGGTGTTCCTGTCGAAGCCAATATTCAGGATGTGGTTGCTCGACTGTATCCAGCCTATAAAATAATCGCCCACGCCCACCCTCAGGGCAGAGGTATCGGGGAACAAATAACTATGAAAAACGTTCAGGCCATCCGTAAACTCGGGATATTGGTTCTCCTCAGTATAGATAAGGTTGCCGGGCACCCCGTTGTTATTGTCCCATACACACAAATCGAACAAACGGCGGTTGGCATTTCCAAGGGTTTTATTGAAAAACATCTGAACGCCCCTTATTGTATCAATTTTTTCAAGGCTAAACTTATAGGCCAGCTTTGCCCCTTCTGGTGTTAAGCCATAACCCACCTCTGCAGATCCATCATCATAGGCAAAATAATTCCTGAACTTTTCATAATAAACAATAGTGTCGCCAATATCCATTGAGTTTTCATCATACACCACGTGACTGATCCTGAACGTAAGGCTATCAGGAACAACATTGGATTTGTACCACTGAACAATTGGTGGTTTTGTGAATGGCTCATGGGCAAAAACATCCTGGTCTTTCAAAGGTGCCACCATACCACTGAACCCGGGATATAATTCGAGAAAGGATGGTATGGTATCGCCCATTTCATCCTGGACATAATATTTATAATAAACTGAATGGCCAATGGTATCCATGTTGTTGACATAGACCGAAGTGCTGTCTTTCCACCAATTCAGGTCACCACTTTTATACTGGTAAAACGGCATAGAAGAATAGTCCTTTATAAAATTGCCCGGCATTTCCGAAAACCTGATTTCAGGTTTAAAAGTATCGTCAATGCCCCGTCCGGCATTCAAATAAACCTCATCAACATGCCATTGGTCGGTATTGCTTTTCCAACTACTGATATTGGAAACACTCCCGATGTTCATAAAACGAAACTGAAAATCTTTTTCAAACCAAACAGTATCCGTAATAGGGATCATCACATACTTAAAGAAAGACCCTTTATCCTCAAGGAACACTTCGAGCGAATCACCGGGTGCGCCCCACACTTTCGTCCAATCCGTATCAAGTAAATAAACGGAATCACAAGGGATAACGAGTGAATCTTCATAAAAGACTGTATCCTGCACAAGATAGATTATATTCGGGTTACACGGAGATTCGATGATGTCATTTGGAAAAATCGTATCGCCCGGCCCTATATGGGCTGAAGCATAGAACATAACAGAATCTATGTGGGAAAAAACGGTGTCCCCATTGTACAACCCAAAATCGACCACAAGGGAATCATAGTCCAAAGGGGGAACCCCCCTGCCCTGTGGCTGATAATAAAAACTCAGATAGAGCGAATCGGCAGGGGTAAAATTGTCCAACCGCAAAGGATAGGAAGTCATGCGGTCGGCAAAAAACGGAAAAGGGCTTGCTTCGGGATATACATTTCCATTGGCATCGATCACATCAAGGGTGGCCACCCCAAAATTGGGCGGATAAACACCGTAAACATGGTTGATGAATGCTTCGTTATCGACCCATCTATTGGTATCGGGATAAATATATTCAGATGAAAAATCATCATTGAAAGGCAATTCCAAAGGCTCATAAACCTTTATCGTGGACTTTAAGGCCGAAGGTTCGTCCGGCAAGTCCTTCACATAACTCCTGATAACGGGGTTGCCGTTCAGGCCAATAATGTATTCCTGCCCTATTGCCGTAAGAGGCATGAACACGATGATTATATATATAAGGTATTTACCCATTGGTTCCTAAAATTTATCCAAAGAATCAACATGAATGTTCAAACTGTCCAAAGTTAACGAATCAGCTGTTAAAACCAAAACATAAGTTTCAAAATCGAAACGCTCGTCCGATTTGTACCACAGATGGATAGAATCGCCTGGGAAAAACGGATACTCCGTGTCCCATCTTGGTTCCTGCATATATACTTTTGCGTGCCCATCGGCAATGCTATCCATAAAAATTTCATTTCCAAGGTTGAACGAAGCCACGTTGATTTCATAAATAGCTTCGTCCCTTGTTTTTCCAATAAGGAAAGGAACAGGTACTTTGTACCTTTTATCGCCCGTCCCGACCAGCAAGTCGATGACAGAACCTTTCAACAAAGTATCGCCCGGGAAAGCCGTATCGCCATTGCACATTTGTTCGAGAACAGCATTTTTATCAAAACTCGGAAAATACATCAATTTGCCTACTTTCAATTTACCCGATTCCAACACATTCACTGCTTGCCGTAGAGTAAGATCTTTCAGGTCGGGCATGATGACCATCTCCGGTAAAATGGAAACTGTTGTCAAATAAATGTTCCGGCCTTCTTTAACCATGCTCCCGGGCAATGGATCCTGACCAACAATACTCCCTCTGGGCTTGTTATCATCATAAACCGAATCAATGATATAAAAATCAAAATTGTGATTAAATTCCACGGAATCAATTTGCAAAAGGGTTTTCCCTGCAAAATCAGGGACTTTCAATTCATCACCGTGACCTGTGTAAATATCCAGGAATTTAAGTGCAAGGAAAACAGAAAGTCCTGCAAACAGAACGGCAATAAGCAAATTTTTAAAGAATGATTTACTTATTAAAAATCTTAAAAAGTAATTTTTCCGTGAATTTTCCCCTGACATATCCCCTTGTAAAAATGATTATCGCTTTGTAAAACTTATTAACAAAAAAAATATTGCTCTATTTTCGGGCAAAGATAATTAAAAGTTCCATGTTTAATCCTGATATTTGCAGGCATTAAAAAAGCTGATCGATTATGATTATTTTTGCCCATAAATTTTATCACACATGAAACGAACATGACAATTTTTAATCTTAATTTGACCCACAGGGGCATGATTAAAATTTTTCATGAGAGTTCCATCTGACCTATTGAAATCAATATTTGAACAGATGAAAAAAAACATTGCAATTGTTTCCGGTGGGGATTCCGGGGAATACGAAATTTCAGTAAAAAGCGGAAAAGCCGTTGAGAAGCACTTAGACAAAAATAAATATGCTGTGTTCCCTATCAGGATGAAAGGAGCAGACTGGTATTATGAAGACAATAACGAGATAAAGCATTTTATTGACAAAAATGATTTTTCACTTTTACTGGGCGATGGCAAAATCCATTTTGATACGGTTTTTGTTGCCATCCACGGGACACCGGGCGAAGACGGAAAACTCCAGGGCTATCTTGACCTACTGCAAATCCCTTATACTTCCTGCGACCATGCTACTTCCGCTTTGACTTTCAACAAATATTTCTGTAAAAATTTTATTGCCCAACTGGATGTGCTCACCGCAAAAGCCGTCCATCTTACGGAAAACGAAAAAATGGGCACGGCTTCAATTCTTCAACAACTTACACTCCCGGTTTTTGTGAAACCCAACAATGGCGGATCGAGTGTGGGGATGTCAAAAGTCAACAAAGCCGAAAAGCTTTCCGAAGCTATCGAAAAAGCTTTCCGTGAAGACGATGAAATCCTGATCGAGGAATTTATCGAAGGGCGGGAAATCACATGCGGCATCCTGAAAAAAGAAAAGGAGACCATTGTATTCCCACTGGCAGAAGTAATCAGCAAAAATGAATTTTTTGATTACGAGGCCAAATACAACCCGGATTTTGCCGAGGAAATAATCCCGGCCCAAATCCCCGAAGAAGTTGCCGAACACTGCAAACAGGTTTCCTCATTCCTTTATGAAAAACTGAAATGCAAAGGGGTGGTCCGTTTCGACTATATCTTCAACGAAAAAGGGATGTATTTCCTTGAAGTGAACACCGTTCCCGGGTTGACCGAGGCCAGCTTTATCCCACAAATGGCAAACAGTTACGGGATGCCGCTTTCCGATTTGTTCGGGTTATTGGTGGAAGGGGCATAAAGCGAAATCCAAAACTCGAAAACCAAAAACAAATATATCGAAAACACAACAATCAACAAACATCTGAACACACAAAACCAATTGGATACAGGATTTCAATCCGTGTATTTGAAAAAAAGCCATTAGCTATCCGAAAAAACAGCCAGAACTGTTCGAGAGCAGGGACGACAAGCTTGTCGAACAGGTTTTTGGGGCATTGCGGAACTCAAGCGCAGAGAGAAACAAACGTGGTGTCTATGATATGACAACCCTATATATGGGACGGGCTTAAAGGGTACATTACCAATACCGGGACTCGAAACATATCAAACATAAACTCCGAAGATGGACAACGGGCAACAGGAACTTCATCAAATCATCTCGAATAACTATTAGGGTGTCCCAATGCGGAAAACAGGAGTTTGAAATTCGCACGATATTTATTTAAAATAAAAGCTTTCATTTTTAATTACAACGCAAAACCATTTTCAATTCATCAAAACTCTTTTCCAAATGCTACCGATAGCGACCAGGTATCGATCCCTTCCTTGAAATCAAAGAAAAACCCCGGGGAAACCACCCATTCTTTCTCCAGTTTAAAAGCATATTCAGTACCCACGCGAATGACCCCAAGATTATGGTGCCGTTCAAACTCCATTCCCCCTCCGGCAAAAAGATTAATATGCCTGGTTAAATTAAAGGCAAGCAGTGCAGTTGCAACCAGCGCATTTTTACGGTTGAGCTCTTTCTCGAATATCACGTATTCGCCCAAATCAAGATCGGTCATAACACCAATTTCCCAACGGGGATGGATCCTCCGGAAATAATCGAGTCCGATGGAAGGAATAAAAACGCCATCCGCTTCTTCGGCATCAGGTACTGACCCCTTTGGTATGTATGTGTAGCCCAGTGCGACAGACAGCAGGTTCTTTTTTTCTTTCCCAATGTGTTTCAATTCCTGGGAAAAACCATTCACAGACAGGAAACACATTAGGAAAAAGAGTGATACGTATTTTTTCATTGCAGCTATCGTTTTATGAAATTTCATTTATTAATGTGTCATAATTGTTCTTTGGCTTTTCGTTGGGTATTATTATAATATACAGCTTTATCGTACTGTTATCGTTTAATTTATAGTTGATAAAACCATATCAAAACTTAAAGGTCAACCCAATAGCAGGCCCGTTAAAGTTATATTCAACAATAGCATCAATTTGTTTTTTGATATTATCATATAATCTGATATTAAATTCTTTATAGCTTATATTGACAGATAGCCAATTTGTGGGTTTAAACCCGAGTGATAAACTTAAGTTGTAGATAACCCCTCCATAATCTTTCGTATTTAAAGAAAAAACCCCCATAGAGCCATAGGATAATAGCCATTTCGTCAACTTAAAGTATCCCACAAAACCAAAATTCGGCAATGGCATAGTATATATCAGTTCTGCACTTCTTCTTTCGTTTTCGGTTTTAAATCCTGTATTTAGAAATATAACATAAAGGTTGGCATAAAAACCGAGATATGCATCAGGCTTTGATAGCGCTGAAAATATATATCCGGCACTGGCAATTTGCGTATTAAAATAAGTGGTAACACTTGATCCGGCCGGAATCGTATCATCCAAAAACGCCAATTCATTTAAGTTAGTAAAAGTTTTGTTTCTGTTTATACCATAATAATTGGCATATAGCCCACTTCTTTTCGTAATTCTGTAAACAAATGCAAGGGATGAAAATGAAGCCAATGAAGAAAGCCCTAAATTATCTTCAAGGCCAAGTGAAAGATTTAAAATGCCATTTGGCCCGCTAAACGTTACCCGTGTTTTCAGGTTGGCAAAAACATAATCGTATTTTAATAGAAAACGCGAATGTGTATCTTTTAATTCTTTCTTTTCCCCGGCTCTCTTTTTCTTTCTTTCTTCTCTATCCCCTGATTTCCCTATTCTTCTATCCGATCTTTTTATACTGTCGGTTAAATGCTCATAAAGCAGATAATAATTATTACCGGCCCTGACAGAATTAGCGATAAAAACTAAAACCAACATAAATATAAGCTTTGAAAAAAAGGGCTTTAAAAAATTTATAATTTGCATTGCATCGAAGTTGTCAAAGAAAAAGAATGAATATCTAAAATAGGAATGTTTACATACAAATCTGATTATTACCATTGCGCATTTTTCAGTACAAAGTCAAAAATCTGCCATTTGAACTGCCAGGCATTTCTTTATTTTCACAACCTGCACCTGAAATGGTATTGAACAGGAGTATTACACACAGCCACAATACTCCTGTTTCAAATGAAAAATTACTTAACCAATTTCACATCCTGCAATGGATAACTTTCGTCGAAATACCGCTCTGTAGGCCCATAAAAACGCAGGTAAAGAAACCAGCTTTCTTTTGGGTTGGTTTGAATCCAATTTGAGGCTTCCACACCCGCTGGTTTTTCAGGACTGAAATGCATAATAACGGACCCATCTGCTTCCTGTTTTGGGTTGGTTCGTCCGCTTATAATAGGAATTCCGGTTTTATTCAGGATCATAGTCCGCGTGTTTACATCATACACAACAATAGACCAGAAAATTTTTGCCGGTGGGTTTGCAGGCATGGTAAGCGAATAGTGCTTGCTTCCTTCAAAATGATTTCCATCAGCATCTTTGTATCCGGTACGGTATTGTTGTCCTAATCCCGGCATTTCCAAATAATATGCTTTCCCTCTACTTACGGCTTCCCAGGTAAAAGCAGCGCGCTTATACATTTGCTCGATATCGCCATCTTTGTCATTATAAGAAGGCACCATAAGCCTGTCCCAATGCGTTCCTTTATATAAATCATCCTTTCTAAATGGCTTGTCAAACGTAATTGATTTTACCATCGTTTCGCCCACAACTGCGGCTTCCTTAAGCATTTTTTTCATCTCTGGATTTGGATTAAAAGGCTTACCTTTTTCTATACCCAAAGATTGAAGCATGGCTAAGACATAGCCTTCGCGTTCTGAGAAAATATCGTGATCAACAATTTGTTTAACGGTTTCCCAGTAGCCCATTCCGTGTTCTTGCCATTGTCCCCAGGCTGTTTTACCATCCACTTCAATAAATTGAGTTTCCGGGTTATTGTTGATTTCTGAGTATGGATAAATTTTAAACTTCTTTAAAAAGGCATCGGATTCTTTAGGGTCTGGCTGTAAAGCTCTAATACCTACAAATACATCTCTTGTGGTGTTTTGCACGATGGTAAATTCGTTTTTGTCATAACCAGCCGGAGCTTCCATACCCGGAGCCAGAATGATAAACTTCACCCCTTTTCCCCTGTCTTCACCGGAAACGCCGAAATCCATTACCGCACGTTGAAACATATCGTCAATAATACCTGCTGATGCTCCAGCAGGGACTTCCATTACCAGTGGTCCGGTATTCATTAAATCGGCATACATAATTGCATAAGGCGTAGTCCCGTTTCCTGTTAAAATACCCTGTTTGGCAATGGCCGTTTTATATTGAACAATACCACCATCTTTAGCGCCAAATGATTTTTGTGCGTCAAACCAGTTGTAATAACTCACCAATGGCACTGCCCAGATATACGCTTGACACGCTTTTTGAAAATTAAGCTCATTCTTTAATTTCTCACTTGTCTCTAAAGTTGGATATCCACCGGCAAAACCTCCTTTGGTAAAACTCAAATCGCCAAGTCGTGTATTGACGACTGTTGGAGAAGTTTCGCCATATTTACGAAATTCCGCTGCCGTAAGCTTATCGGAAATTTTTTCAAATGAAACTCCTTTGGAGGTAGTTTCCTTTGTTTTGCCTTCTTTTTTGGATGTATCATTACATCCTGTAAATAGTAGTCCTGTGAGTACTATTGCACTTAAAATAAATTTTTTCATCTTTCTACTTTATTTAATTATTAGTTCGTTCTTTACTAATTCTAAATCACCCGGTATCCAGGTTTTGTCGTACCATGGTTGTAACGGTCCATACAGTCTTAATAAGATGGTATAGCCTTTTCCCGGCATGGTTTGTCCCCAGTTTTCTTCATGTCCTTTTGGAGGTTCTGGACCAAAATAGATGGTTACACTACCGTCTTTATTGGTTTTTAAACCTTTTCTATTACCATCAACGCCACCTGATTTTTGATCCGTTTCCAGAATACTTCGTGTTTGCGCATCATTAATCATAAACGACCAGAAATTATTAATTGGGATAGGGCCCGGAAGGGTTACTTTATAGTTTTTCCCTCCATCTAAATAATTTCCATCCGAATCGCGGGCGGCAATTTCATATACCGAACCAGTGCCTGGTTTTGGCAATACCATGGAAGGCGTAATTCCCGTTGCAAAATAAAGCATCATGGTACGGTCTGATTGTACCAGTTCTCCATTATTTAAAAACTCATGACTTCCCCCCGCTAACGGAGAATACCATTGGCGTTTGCCCGGGTAGAAAAACGCATTTTCGTTACGTGGGCTAAAAAGTATGGCCCTTGCAGAAGCATTCCCCATAATAGCACCTTCTTTAAGGATTTCTTTCCAACGAGCATCAGGTTTGAATTCTTTGCCTTTTTTAATGCCAATGGTCGCCATTTGGCCGTTAATTTCAGGGCTAAATGCAGTAGTGGGTTCGTATTGTACCGAGGCGTTTATTTCATCATAAAATGTTGCATCGTTTGCATGAATGGTGCAGTATTTTTTTCCGGAGAAATTATGGAAAACCTGCTCTGGCGGGTTTGATGCTTTTGAAAGTGGGTACGTTTTAAACCCTGCTTTAAACTCGTCAACAGCGGTCTTGACATCTCCATCTTTTAC
>JAJRTT010000082.1 GCA_024278155.1 Bacteroidota bacterium
AGCCTTCTCTTTTCTTTTTCTTTCCTCTTTTTCTCTTTCTTGTTCCTTACCTCTTTTTTGTTGAATGTTTCTTGTGCCCTACCCATATGTGTTTTGTTATGTTGTTGCTATTATTTTACAAAAGTAGAAATTTTTTATGAATTATGCTTTCAAATAAAACGGAAGTATTTCAG
Organism: Bacteroidota bacterium; assembly: GCA_024278155.1. Taxonomy (GTDB): domain Bacteria; phylum Bacteroidota; class Bacteroidia; order Bacteroidales; family JAADJA01; genus JAADJA01. The sequence goes on from JAJRTT010000082.1 coordinate 174, forward strand.
GAAATAAAAAAGGCCGTCCCACAAAGACAGCCCTTTAATGTTTTTTCAAGATCCCCAATTAATGTTTAACAACCAATTTTTGTGTTTTAACGGTTTCGTTTTTCACCAACAATGAGTAAAAATAAATCCCATCATCCAAATCCGAAACGTTTACTTTCAATTTTCCGATTGCGTTATTAATCCGGACCTCCCTTACAACACTTCCCAACAGGTTATAAATAACCAGCTTTGCACCATTTATGTCTTTCAAGTCATAATCAAGTGACACAACTGTACTGGCCGGGTTCGGATAAGCATTCGAAAGGGAAACCCCATTCAGGTTCTCTTCAACACCGACAGTAGAGGCAACATATGTTACATTTATGGTTGAAAAATCGCTTAAATCATTTTCATCAAAAAACACATACGAAATAGTGGCTTCGGCTGCAATCCCCGATGGCAAATAATCCCCGCTAAAATTGATATTGGTTTCACCTGCTGCAATAGTCATGGCCGTTGGGGAAACATTGGTAGTGGGCGGATAGCATTGTGCCCAACAAAAATAACTTGAAGTACCTTCTGGCATATGGGTCTCGATCCTGCGGATCTTTACATCAATGTCTTTGGAGGATTCATTGGTGGCAAACACATTCGAAACAAGGGATTCGTCATCCGGGTCACCACTGATAACCAATGTGCCATTGTTTACAAGGCCACCATCTTCATTGGAAAGCGTAAGGCTTGACGGGGTAGAAGTAACAATATAGTTCACAATTACCATAACCGAATCCGAAGGGTTGCTTTCATCAAAGAACACATAGGAAGTCGATGTAATACCAACCCCATCATTGATGAACAAATCACCGCTAAAACCGTCCATGTTGGTTTCTCCCGGTGCGATATCCTCAGCACTTGGCGACACGAAAACATCGGGTGGATAACAGTTCCCTGCCCAGCAAATGGAAATCTGCATATCGCCCTCAAGATAATTCTCTACTTTTTTTACAAGTACCGATAGCATCGAAGAGCTGTTATTTGTCACATAAATATGAGTGTTGAATTGCCCTGTTGCAGGATCGACCAATTCGGTAAGAACTGAATTTGCCGCAATATCACCTTCGGTATTCGAAAGTGAAAAGCTCTGCCCTATTGCCACTCCAATCAGGGCTGATAAAACGATGGATAGTAGGATTTTTTTCATAATATTATTGTTTAAGGTTTTAAATACTTACTTAAAACAACGACATCCCAAAATTAACAAAAGTTGCTTTTGAACGGATAAATAATTGCGAAAGTTATCAAAAACCATGCTAAAAAATGTTAATTCCATCATTCGTAATCGATGTCCACAATCTGTCATGAATTAACGATGGCAAATACATGGTTAAACATTGCAGGCAACCATTATTTAGGGCCGCGTGTCTGATGATTGCATAAAACGATTATTTATTGAATTCAGTCAACCCGAATATATTTTATACTTATTTTTGCTTTTTATTCATCCATTAAAACACAGAATCTTATGAAAAAAATCTCACTGTTAATTTTAAGTTTACTAACGTTGACCTTCAGTGCCACGAATGCACAGCAAGTTGACAGGGATAAGGTCATCCTTGAAATCGTGACCGGCACATGGTGCTACTACTGCCCTGGTGCGGCAATGGGCGCCGATGATTTGATTGCCAACGGAAAAGAAGTGGCCGTTATCGAATACCACAATGGCGATGATTACACGAATTCTTACGGAAGTTCAAGACAAGGTTATTATGGGATTACGGGAATCCCCACTGCTGAATTTGACGGTATTGTAGAAGTAGGTGGCGGAAACCATACTACAAGCCTTTACCCTACTTATCTTCAAAAATACAATCAACGGATTGCCATCCCCTCCTCCTTTACTATTGACATCGGAGGGGCACATACTGGCTTCATCGATTATGAAATCAATATTACGGTTACCAAAGTGGCAGCAGTAAGTAGCACCAACCTGGTCTTGCATTTTGCCCTGACCGAATCCGAAATTATGGAAAACTGGCAGGGAATGGACAAACTTGATTATGTAGAGCGCCTGATGAGGCCCAATCAATATGGTACGGCCCTTGATTTTTCCTCAGGCGATGTGAACGAAGTTACGGTAAGTTTCGCTATGCAGCCTTCATGGGTCAACGAACATTGCGAAGTGGTCGCTTTTATACAAGACCCTTCAACCAAAGAGATTTTCCAGGGAGCAAAAAAAGACCTCATGGACTTTGGGAGCACAACTATCAACGATGCATCCGTTATAGCGGCTTATTGCCCCATTTCGGCTTGCAGCAATGCACTTATACCAAAAATCCAGATTGCCAATTATGGCCAGGACAACCTCACCAGCCTGGATATTGCCTATCATGTGAACAATGATGAAGAATATACTTACCAATGGACCGGAAGCCTTGCCTATTACGAAAACGAAATGGTGGAACTGCCCGAATGCACTTTTGAGATGATGGCGGGCAATTCGTTTATTGTTGAAGTGAGCAATCCAAACGGAGAAGAAGATGAATTCCCAGGGAACAACACGATTTCAACCGATTTTGTTGAGGCACTGGAAGTAAGCAGTCCGGTGGTCCTTGCTTTAAAATTGGACGACAACCCAGAAGAAACCAGTTGGGAATTGTTGAACTCGGCTGGTGATGTATTGTATTCAGAAGGTGGTTACACTACTCCTGGTCAATTTGTGATTAAATCGTTTGATCTTCCACAAACCGGTTGTTATTCGTTCATGATTTATGATGAAGGCGGTGATGGGCTTTTAGGTTCGGGAATGTGGAAATTAGCCTATAACGGAACCGAGATTTTTGCCCAGGGAAAAGATTTTGGAATGCA
>JAJRTT010000083.1 GCA_024278155.1 Bacteroidota bacterium
CCGGATCCCTGAAGCCGGTTTTGAACTGCAGTTGCATTTTCGCAAATATGCTTCGATTGTTGGGAAACGGATGATGGTTCCTCTTAATTTATTGGATAAAGAGAAGTCGGTGCCAGAAAACAATGGGGAACGGGTCAATGATATTTACCTGAAGAGGTCGTTTGTGGTTTCCGATTCGGTTGTTTTCACTCTCCCTTCGTGCTATGGTATTGAATATCTACCTGGAAAAGTTTTTTTGGATTCCCCTTATGGGCAATATGTTTCGGAAGCAATTGAGCAAAACGGGAAAGTTATTTATACAAGGTTATTAAAAGTAAATAAAGGGATCTATCCAAAAACGCAATATCCCGAATTTATTGAGTTTTACCGGCAGATTGTGAAAAATGACAAGGCCCAGCTTGTTTTGAAGAAAAAGGAATAGGTCAATTTGAGTTTGGTGAAACAAGGTTTGCTGTTCAAATCACATTTCGACAGGCTCAAAGTGACCTTTAATGCCTTTTTATTTTTCCTTCGGGAAGAAATCCTCCTTTGAAGGGAATACCTTGTCGAAAAGTTTGTTTTTGCCACCACTGAATTTAGCGTCCGGGTTTCTGGAACTTGTCATAATGAACAGGTTGACCGTGTCCATAATGGGATAAGCCTTGATCTCGACCGGGATCATATTGTTTCCTTCGATCTTTACCGAATGTGTGGGCGTTTGCGTGCGTGCCTTGGCATCGTCCATGAAATTGGTGCTGCTCACCCGCCTCAGTTTATGCAGGTATTTCACGGTTTTTGTCGAATCGGCTTCCATTCCATCGATCATCCACTTGTTCCCAACGAGGTTCAGCGTGAAATTATCGTTGTTGGGATAGCTAAAAGAGAGTTTTGTCAAATCTTCTGTTTTTGTTGCCACGAGGGTTTTGTCGCGGTAAGCATCCACTTTGGGCTGTATGTCCATTTTCAGGAAACCGTCCACCACATAAACCTCATCTTCCCCTGCAAGCCTAACATAGGTGGACATTTTCCCTTGTCCCCTTTGTTGTGGCATCCCTTGAGTTTTCGGGGGTTGTGTGTAGGAGAACTTCCCCACATAAATTTCCGACTCCACCTTGTCCCCAGAATAGAGGGTCACTTTTGTACTGGTCGAGTCGGTGACCTCATAATCCTTCCATTTCGATTTATCTGTAGCTGCAACACGTTCCGGGCGTAGGATACTCAGTTTCGTTAGGATATTTTTAATTGTATTTTTGTCAGATTTATATGATTTTCCCGCTGATTTCAAATCCCAGTCGGAACCCGTTTTTGTGAAATCAATTTCATCACCGCCACCGATTTTAGGGGTAATTGTGATTTTGGTTATTTCGGCAGTATCCACCGAAACAAGGTCGCTCTTGAACGTACGGTCATCATTCTCAAACATCCCGGCAAGGAAATAAACGCCCAAAACAATCACCAAAACAACAACAAGGGTTTTCGTGTTTAAAAACTTATTTAACATCTTACTTAATTTTTATACTATTAAAAACCAAATGAATAGATTACCATCAATTACCATCAATTACCATCAATTACAACCTAATTACAACTAATTACAACTAATTACAACTAATTACAACCTAATTACAACCTAATTACTCATAATTAACCCGCCTTTACAAGCTACGGGCAGGCCTAAATATATCCTTTTTCCATCCTCTTCACCCTGATCGCCCTTTTCCGTTGGTTCCTGATAATCCCATAAATAAGGATGAGGATTATGGGGAGCAGGAAGTTAAGCCATTTCAAGAACAATTTTGTCCCATCGTCAATCTGATCAAGTGGCCTTGAAGATACGCCGCGCGTACGCAGGTCGATCAGGCCGGTATCGTCCGAAAGCCAGTCGATGGAATTCACCATGAGGCTGACATTGTTCTCCGAAAGCTGTTGTGGCCTTTGCCCTTCTCCGTTTACAGGGAATTGCCCATCAGCAATGACGATTATTGTTGACTTGGTATTCCCAACGAGATTTCCCTGGAGAATTGCCCCAAGGGTAATATTGCTCAGTGGATAATCGCTGTAATTCCATTTCTTGTTGATGTTGAAATAGACGGGTGTGGGCTGTGTCCCCGATTTTTCCGATGACATGACGATGGGCGTAAACACATTTGAAGTGTCGCCGGTATAAGTGATCGAACTCACAAAGGGAAGTATTACCTGCTCGATCCCTTTGGTGATCGGGTGATCGGCAAAATTCGTAACGTTTACGAGATAGGGGAATTTTACGGGCGTCGTGAAATTAAAAGGCCCTTGTCGTTGTTGCACGCCTACCGTACCGCAATTTTCGTCCACAACAAAATTGCTTTCCACCATAAGGCCTTTCTGTGCCAACCATGTTTCCAGGCCCGTTTCGATGGGCGTGCCCTGTAAGTTTTGAAGGTTGCCATCTACACGGTCCATGGCGATAAACAGGTTTCCCCCATTTGCGAGATACGAATCCAATAACTGGAAATGTGCGGGGTTTATGGTATCCCTTGGGTTAACGATGGCGAGGGCTTTATATTTGCCCACGTCCGATCGTGCATTATCAAGGTTGACAGGTTCCACCTCATATAAAATAGAGAGGGATTGCATCACCTGCGACATGGCTTGCAGCGAAGGTTCGCCATCGCCCTGGATTATCCCGATGACGGGTTTGTCCTTTACCGCTATTTTTTTGATACTTGTTGAAAGCGCATACTCCATGGCCGAACCGGGCTGGATAAAAGGGATTACCTCTTTTTCTTCCCCTTTTTGGATTACGGCACCGAGGAAAACCTTTTTCTGTACCGATTCGTCCCTTTCGCGCGTGTTCACGATAACGGGCTGAACACCTGCTTTAAAGGCCATTTGCTCCGATTCCTGGTCTTTGTTGGGATTGACAAATTCGTACAGTACTTTTCCTTTCGAAAGGCTGTTATATTCCACCAGCATATCTTTGAAGTCCCTGCGTACCTCGGCAATGTTGGGAGGGAGGTCTTCCGTAAAATAGGCTGTTATCGTTACCGGTTCGTCCAATGAACGGAGGATGTCTTTGGTTGCCTGGCTTAAGGTATATCTTCCATCCTCGGTAAAGTCGAGACGGAAGAAAAACTTAAAGGAGATAAAATTGACTATCACCAAAATGACAACGATCAACAAGATCTGGGTATAAACTGATTTTTTGTTTTTCATCTCTTAATTCTTTACAAATTATTGAAACTACAATCTTTTTTTGGCCACATTGGCTTCGGTCAATATCAGCCCAAGGAACACAAAAGACAAAAAGAATATAAGGTCTTTCGAGTCGATAACGCCCCTTGAAATGGATTCAAAATGTGTGGAAACACTCAGGAAATTGAGGATTTCACCAAAGGTGCCACTGAGGTTCCCGGCCAGCATCGTAAATATTATCTGGAAAAATATCCCAAGGAACAATGCCAACAAAAAACTCACGATTTGGTTGTTGGTAATGCTGGATGCAAAAATCCCAATACTTATATAAGCTGCGCTCATCAATACCAGGCCCAGATAACCTGACCATACCGCACCATGGTCAATGGGGCCAAGGTACGCAACGGTAATGTAATAGGGGAGCGTGAGCGACAGGGCAATGATGATAAGCAGGAAAGTGGAAAGGAATTTCCCCAGGACCACTTGCCAGTCGGTAACCGGTTTGGTCAGGAGCAGTTCGATTGTCCCCGACCTGTTTTCCTCGGCAAAAAGACGCATGGTAAGGGCCGGGATAAAAAAGAACAAGGTCCAGTATGCGATACCGAAGAAAGATTGAAGGCTTGCTTGTTTTACGAAAAAAACATCCTGGCCGTAGAGCCATGTGAAGAACCCGCTGAAACCCAAAAATGCGATGAGCATGATATAGGCCATGAGCGAATCAAAAAAAGATTGAAGCTCTCGTTTGCTAATTGTCCAAATCTGTTTCATTTGATATTATCTTAAGTTATTTCTAATTCATTGTGAGTTCCCTGAAAATATCTTCCAGTTTGGTTTCGGTAACCATCATTTCGGTAAGTATCCAGCCCTTTTCCACGCAAAGTTTAAAAATATGGCGACGGGAGCTGAGCTCCGGTTTGCTTTGGATTTCAAAAGCGTTTTCTTCCTCGTCAACAAAGTCAACCACACTTACGCTTTCCAATGCTTGCAATGCTTTGAAGACTTCGTTCTTTTCGCCTTCCTCGATCTTTACTTTTAAAATCTCTTTTCCTTCAGATTGCTTCCTGAGTTCTTTGGCAGTCCCATCGGCAACGATTTTCCCTTTGCTGATAATCAATATCCTGTCGCAGGTGGCTTCCACCTCTGCAAGGATATGGGAGCTTAGGATAACTGTTTTTTCGCGTCCGATCCTTTTTATCAGTTCCCTGATTTCAACGATCTGATTGGGGTCGAGCCCGGATGTGGGTTCGTCAAGGATTAAAACATCCGGATCGTGGATGAGGGCCTGTGCCAGTCCCACACGCTGTTTGTAGCCTTTCGAAAGCTCTGAGATTTTTTTGTGCTTTTCACCTTCCAGACCACATAAATCCACCATATCCCTGATCTTGTCCTTGATCTTGCTTTTTTCGATGCCCTGCAATTCGGCAACAAAATACAGGTAGTCAATGATGGGCATTTCCTGGTATAAAGGATTGCTTTCGGGAAGGTAGCCTATTTTCTTTTTCACGTCCTCCGCATCTTCGTAAATGGAGTATTCCCCAACATGGATATCGCCCTCGGTAGGGACAAGGAAGGTGGTTATCGCTTTCATGGTCGTGGTTTTCCCGGCACCGTTTGGCCCAAGGAACCCAAGTATTTCCCCGGTCTTTACCCTGAATGAGATATTGTCAACGGCACGCTGCGCACCATATTTTTTGGTTAGATTTTCAACAACTATGTCCATGGTTCAAGAATTTTTTTTGCAAAAGAAGCAATCTGTTTTAATAAAATCAATCTATTGGTAGGTGTTTAACATAATTTAACAATGCAATCCAATATTTTGCAGGTTTGGGAACATGCAATGCACATCCTTGATTTATGCTTATTTGTACTATTGGTTATTTCGCGTGTTGTTTTTCGGGACAAACCTTGAAAGCTGTGTGCAATCAATTATAAATAGTTCCTCCGGTCCATGTCCCTCTTTAAATCTTTGTCCTTGATGGATTCCCGTTTGTCATGCACGTTTTTTCCTTTGGCGAGGGCAATTTCAAGTTTGGCCAAACCTTTCTCGTTGATGAACAAAAAAGTGGGGACAATGGTAAAACCTTTTTCCCTTACTTTGGTGGAAAGGCGTTTCAATTCACGTTTTGTGAGCAAGAGCTTTCTTTCCCGTTTGGCTTCATGGTTATAATGGGTGCCGTAATCGTACTCGGCAATGTGCATTTTATAAACAAACAGTTCCCCTTTCACGAAATTGCAAAAAGCATCGGTCAGGTTTGCCTTGCCTTGCCTGAGCGATTTTATTTCAGTCCCTTTCAGTTGAATCCCAGCAGTGATTTTTTCAAGGATGGTATATTCGTAATAGGCCTTTTTGTTCCTTATCCTGATTTTGTTGTCCATTTTTAGTAGCATGATTTTAAGCGGTGCAAAATTAGGAAAATAAAGAAGGGAATTGGCAATATAAATTATGGACTGAAAAGAAACCGGGCATAGATCCACGCGATCGTTTCCTGTATCACCGTCCGGAAACCATTGCTGCTTGCCCACCATTTATCCGGGTCGTAGTCCCTGTTCAGGATCGAAATAATGCCAACCTCAATATCGTCCCCGAAAACCTTTTGAAACAACAAACGGCTCCTTCTTGCATGGCAATCGATTGTAACGAGGTCCAATGATTTGATTTTCATGCCTGAACCATCGATCCATTCCTTCAACCTCAGGGCGGTGGCATAGGTCCTGTCTCTTTTATGGTAATCTTCCAGGCTCACCACCCGGATGTATTTGTTGTCCATTCCCAGTTTTATCAATGTTGCGGCCGATGATTCGCCGCTGTTTTTGTAGATTGATAAATGGGACCCTTTTTCAAAGGGTTTGCCCGTAACAATAATAAGTTTATAGTTGCCCTTTTCAAAAATCCCTTTGGATTCCTCCATTGCATAATCCGGGA
>JAJRTT010000084.1 GCA_024278155.1 Bacteroidota bacterium
CAAATTTCACAATCGGGCAAAGTAATCTAAATGTGGCCAATGGGGGAAAAATAAACATAACTCAAGGCACTTCGGTTCAAAGCCAGAATATGGATATAGGAGGCGGGGGACAGCTTGTTAACCGTGGCAACCTGACCGTAGTAGGGGATTTGGTAAATGACGCCGGAACCTCTGGCCTGATTATAAGGTCAGATGCAAATGGTACAGGTTCATTGCTCCACAATTCTGCCAATGTTCCCGCAACAATGGAGCAATACTTCACTTCTGAAGGTTGGCACCTGATATCTTCGCCAATGGCCAATTCCACCATTGAAACATATATGAACATTTATTTGAAAAAATGGAACGAAACCGATAGCACCTGGACATATCTTACCCAACCTGTTACTCTTCCAATGGATGCAACAACAGGTTATTCGGCTTGGGCTTCCGATAACCTTACCGGAACTGTTACGGTAAATTATGAGGGAAACCTCAATAATGGCGATTATTCGTTATCGCTTGCATATACGCCGACCAGCAATGCAACGGGTTGGAATTTACTCGGAAACCCGTATCCTTCAGCAATTGACTGGAATCTCGACAATAGCTGGAACAGAACGGATATTGGTGGTTGGGCCGTTGTTTACGACAATGCGATCTTCAAAGGGTGGAACCCTTACCTTTCGGGAAACGATCGTTCATTCAACGGGAAAACAGATGGGATAATTCCGGCTACGCAGGGTTTTTGGGTAAGGGCCACATCAGCTTCAGCCGGCCTTACAATTCCCCAAAGTCAACGTACGCACAACAGTCAGCCTTTCTATAAAGATGTGGAAGAAAGTGAATATATGAGTTTGCGTTTGATGGTTACTGCCAATGGATATACAGATGAAGCAGCGATTGTTTTTATGGACGGGGCAAGCAACAGCTTTGATGCACTTTACGACCTGGAAAAGATGTACAATGTGGACGAGGCGCCCAATATTTCCTCCAAAGTTGAAGGGAATGAATATTCTGTAAATGTACTTCCACCCGAATTTCTGGATGCCGTAGAATCACCGGTAATCCCAATAAACTTCAAACTTGGGATTGAGGGGGAATGTATCATTTCCGTTACTGGCATAGAAAGCTTTGACCTTTCCATCCCTGTTTATCTCGAAGACCTGAAAGACGATATACTCACAAATTTGAGAATCCATGAGAATTATGCTTTTGCGGCTTCTCCCCTCGATGACCCAAGCCGTTTTTTGTTGCACTTTGGTGAACCTTTGGATATTGGGGAACTTAGTGGTTCCAATACAATTCAGATTTATTCCCATGGAGAATCGGTTTATATCAGGCTTGCTGATGAGGATAGGGGGGAAGCGGCAATTTTTGATATGGCCGGAAGGAAAGTGTGCAACATGAAACTCGCCGATCAACTAACAAAGAGACCGCTATCACAAACCGGGTATTTTGTCGTAAAAGCCTGGACCGACAGCGGTGTCTCTATCCAGAAGGTTTTCATCAAAAGCTGGGAATAAACATGGGTATTCGTGTAAAAAACCTTCATAACACCTAATTATTGGATGCTTCATCTTCACAGATGGGGCATTTTTTTGTCATTTCCGTTTTCTGCTGGACGATTAACCCGTGCCGATTATTTATACCTTAGCGGAAAGTATTGTTTCGGCAATCGATGATAAAAACCCGGCAAATCCTCGTCCCTTTGTCCATGGTTTTATGCCTGAACATTTTACCGGTAATTCCGTAAGCGATAAAAGCCTTTAAAAGATATTGTGGATGATAAAATCAAAAGTTCGGTATTATGGAAACGAATTGGTGAAAACCCTGTTCTTTTTGACTTTGGTTTCCTGTTTCGTTTCCGCTTCGGCACAGGAGTATTCGGAACAAGCCCAAATGGATTCCCTTTCTGAAAAGGCAAAACGCTTTATTGGTGTTTCGGTAGATAGTGTGCTGGTTTATGCAAACCGGGCGATTTTTCTTGCCGGGGAAAACCGGGATTGGGAAATTGTATCGGACAATTATTACTTCATCCAAAGAGCTTATTATCTGGAAAGTGAAATGGATTCGGCCAGAAAATACATTTGGAAATCCCGATCCTTCCTAAACGGCCTTGACGACGAAAAGAAAAAGGTGCGGACAATCCATTCACTTGGTATAATCAACTATAAAACCGGGGAACTCGATAGTGCTTTGTTTTATTACCAGAAAGAGTTTGAACTGGAAAAGGGACTGGGCAACGAGGAACGACAAGCTTCGGCCCTTGGCAATATTGGGATGGTCTTTTACCGTCAGAGCGAATATCAAAAGGCCGTTGACAATTATTTCCATTGTTTGAAGATTTTCCAGGAAATAGGGGACGACCAAAAGGTGATGCTCACATACAATAATATCGGAAATGTTTACAGGTATTGGGAAGATTACCCCAAGGCCCTCGCTTATTTCAGGAAAGCAATGGAAATGACAGGTGCCGATAGCAATAAAAGGTTTGAGGGGTTCATGAACAACAACCTTGCGATTATTTTCCGTAAACAATTACAATTTGATTCGGCCATAGTTTATTATAAAAAGGCCAAAGGGATTTATGAAGAGGTAAATTATCAAAAAGGGATTGCATCGGCATTGACAGGCCTGGCAATCACCTTTAATAAACTGTGGGACCTCGGTAAATCGCGGAAAACCTACCTCGAAGCCATTGCGATTCAGAAAAAAGTCAACGACAGGATAGGGCTTGCCTCCAACTACGGAAACCTTGGGATATTGTTGCTGAATGAGGAAAAACCCCTGGAAGCGATTACATATCTTGAAAAAAGCGATTCGCTCGCCAGGGAAATCGGATACAGGGAAGTTCAAAAAAACAATTTTGAAAGTTTTAGGGATGCTTATCGGATGTTGGGCAATTTTGAAAAGGCATTGGACTATGAACTGAAATTCGTAGCTTTAAAAGATTCGATTTATAACATTGAAAAACTAAAGGAAATAGAAAATATCCAGGAAAAATACCAGGCCGAACAGAAGCAACACAGCATTGATGTACTGAACGAACAAGCCCGGGTGAAAGATATTAAGTTGAGCCGGAAAAATATTTTCATCGGCGCACTTGTTGTCATCGTCTTGTTGACCCTGGTAATAACCTGGCTCATAAACCGGAACTACAAAGCCCATGCAAACCGAAGGCGGATCATTCTCGAAAACAAACTTTTGCGCTCGCAGATGAACCCCCATTTCATGTTCAATTCCCTGAACGCCATCCAAACTTACATCTTGCAGAAAAACCCGCTTGAAGGGGCTTCCTATCTTTCAAAGTTTGCCGATCTGATGCGTTCCATCCTCTACAATTCCCGGGAAGAGTTCATCCTTCTGGAAAAGGAAATCGCCATGATCGATAATTATTTGGAGTTGCAGCAAATCAGGTTCAAGGGACTTTTCACCTATTCCCTCGAAGTGGATCCGGCGATCAATGTTAAAGGGGTTATGATACCGCCCATGCTGGCCCAGCCCTTTATCGAAAATGCCATTGAGCATGGATTTAAGAATATTGATTACCGGGGAAAGCTCGAAGTTTCGTTTGTGCGGGAGTCCGAATCGATATTGATTACAGTAATGGATAACGGGGTTGGGGTAAATGTTTCGATGGAAGAAAACAAGGGGCGGGAAAAACTCCATAAATCGCTGGCCACCAAAATCTCAAAAGAAAGATTGGATTTATTCAACAAGCGATTGAAAAAAGATTTATTTTCGTTGGGCATAAATCAATTAAAGGATGAAAAGGAAAAGATAAAAGGAACAGAGGTAAAACTCACAATACCCTTTAAAAAATGAACATCCTGATAGTTGATGATGAATTGAGTGCCCGCGAGAATATTGCAAGCATTATTGATCTTTCCTTTAAAGAAAAATTTAACATCATTGAGGCTGCAAATGTGGCCGAAGGTACTAAAGCCATTGAAGAACGGCATCCCGATATTGTCCTTCTCGACATAAACCTGCCCGATGGTACCGGTTTTGATTTATTGAAGCAACTGAAGTTTACCGATTTCAAACTCATCTTCGTTACGGCTTATGAAGAGTATGCCTTAAAGGCATTTGACTTTTCGGCCATTGATTATATCCTC
>JAJRTT010000085.1 GCA_024278155.1 Bacteroidota bacterium
GAAATGGAATTTCTTCGACCGTTATCTGACGCCTCAATGGGGAAACGGTTATTATCCCTATCCCCTTTACAGGATCATGGAAAAAACAGCATTAAAAAGCCAAAACCTGAAGTAACCGTTTAATGGGCCTTCAATTAATTAAATACTACGTTTTTTAATAAGGAAATCGGGCTTATTTATATTTATTTTAGATTAGAAATCATCGACCAATTGTGAATTAATTTTCTACATTTGCGCAAAAGCTGAATTCTGAAAATCAAGAGGAAAAATTATGGAAAAATTAATGTTATTGGGCGATGAAGCCATTGCACAGGGAGCAATAGATGCAGGCATTTCCGGGGCATACGCCTATCCCGGGACACCATCCACCGAAATCATGGAGTACATCATGAACTCCAACGATGCAAAGGACAAACATATCAGGACAGGGTGGTCGGCAAACGAAAAAACGGCCATGGAAGCCGCACTTGGAATGTCGTATGCCGGAAAGAGGGTTCTGGTCAGCATGAAACATGTGGGATTAAATGTGGCAGCCGATGCCTTCATCAATTCGGCCATAACCGGGGCCAATGGTGGCCTTGTGATCCTTGCCGCCGATGACCCTTCGATGCACTCATCACAAAACGAGCAGGATTCCAGGTTTTACGGGCGTTTTGCCATGATCCCGATTTTGGAGCCATCTTCACAGCAGGAAGCATACGATATGATGATCTATGCTTTTGATATCTCCGAGAAATTTGAAATCCCTGTCCTTATCCGCATTGCGACACGATTGGCACATTCGCGGGCCGGCGTTGAGCAGCACACATCAAGGGAACAAAATGAAATACGTTTACCAAGCGAGCCCAAACAATTTATCCTGTTGCCCGCAAATGCCCGCCGTCGTTATAAATTATTGCTCCGTAACCAGGCCATGTTCGAGGAGGCATCCGAGAAAAGTTCTTTTAATGTTTATTTTGACGGTTCTGACAAAAGCCTTGGGATAATAACCTGCGGTATTGCCTATAATTATCTTTTGGAAAATTTCCCCGACAGGGATATCCCCAACCCCATTTTGAAAATCGACCAATACCCTATTCCACGTAACCTTGTCGAAAAGATTTACTATTCATGTGATGAACTATTGATTCTGGAAGATGGGTATCCACTCGTTGAAGAACTGTTGAAGGGTTTTCTGGCAACAGGTAAAAAAATCAAAGGCCGTTTGGACGGGACACTTCCCCGTGATGGCGAGCTTACGCCAAACATTGTGGGAAAAGCCCTTGGAAAAGAGTTTGAGGAAACCCGGCCCATCCCCGAAATAGTGAAAGGCCGCCCACCCCAGCTGTGCAAAGGTTGCCCCCATATTTATACATACGAAGCCCTGAACGATTCACTTCTCGAATATACAAGGGGAAGGGTGTTTTCGGATATTGGCTGCTATACGCTGGGCGCACTTGAGCCTTTTGAAGCGATCAACACCTGTGTTGACATGGGCGCTTCCATCACCATGGCCAAGGGAGCTGCAGATGCAGGTTTCACCCCGGCCGTTTCAGTAATTGGCGATTCCACCTTTACCCACTCGGGAATGACAGGACTTTTGGATGCCGTAAACGATAATTCGTCCATTACCGTTTTCATCCTTGATAATGCAACAACGGCAATGACAGGTGGACAAAAATCTTCGGCCTACGGGAAAATCGAAGATATTTGCATGGCCCTCGGTGTCGGAAAAGACCACATCCATGTTATCGACCCTTTGCCCAAGCACCATGACGTGAACATGGAAATATTCAAAAAAGAAATCGCCTACGAAGGGGTTTCCGTTATCATACCGAGGCGGGAATGTATCCAAACTGTTGCCCGCAGGTTAAAAATGGCAAAGAAAATCAAAGAGGTTCATGCAACTAAATAATCCAAAAAGCTATCTGTAGTTAATACGATTTGGGCTTTTTTCAAAGACATCAAATTATGAAAAGAGATATTATTCTTTCGGGAGTAGGGGGACAGGGGATTTTGTCCATTGCCAATGTAATTGGGTTGGCGGCCATTGAAGCCGGTTTGCACATTAAACAGGCCGAAGTGCATGGCATGAGCCAGCGCGGTGGCGATGTTCAATCAAACCTTCGGATTTCCGACAGGGAAATTGCTTCTGATTTGATCCCAAAGGGGCAATGCGATATGATTTTATCCGTTGAGCCCATGGAATCACTTCGATATCTACCTATGCTGGCACCAGAAGGATGGCTGATCACCAATAACAAGCCCTTTGTGAACATCCCCGATTACCCTGAAATGGAAGATGTGATGAAGGAAATCGAATCCATCCCAAACAACATTGCCATTGATGCCGACCGGCTCGCCAAAGAAATGGGTTCGGCACGTTCGGCCAATATGATTGTCCTCGGAGCGGCTTCCCCCTATTTAGGGATTGAAATAAAGGTGCTTGAAAACGCAATAAAGAAATTATTCAAATCAAAAGGGGAAAATGTAATAAACCTAAATTTAAAGGCGTTTGGTATGGGCAAACATATTGCGGAAAAAAAAGCTGATGAAACAGTTTCATCATAGTTTTGATAATTTTCATTTTAACATTTAAAAACAAATTAATTTTTAACAAAAACAGTAACATTATGAAAAGAGTATTACTACTGAGTGCAATCGTGACACTAAGTGTGTTGACATTTGCACAAACAAAAACAAATGTCCCTAAAGACATCAGGGAATGGGCAGTGGAAAGAATTGCACCTACCCCTAATACAATGAATTTCTCGCACGATGTACTTCCTTCAAGTTCACCACAGGACGAACCAGAAGAAGCTATTATCGGAAAAACCTATTACGACCTGCAGACAAATACCAGTATGCAAAACAGGTTGTACGTTTATCCTGATGGGACAGCAGCAGGGGTATTCACCTTTGGTGAAGACTTCCCCGGCTTTGCCAATGACAGGGGAACGGGTTACAACTATTTTGACGGGACCGACTGGGGGCCTTATCCAACAGAACGCATTGAAGATGGTATCCGTTGTGGATGGCCGGCCTATGCCCCATTTGGGGAAAACGGCGAAATCATTGTAACACACAGTGGCAATGTTGATGTTGGCCTGGTTTTCAACAAAAGGGACGAAAAAGGGACCGGTGACTGGACACAGTTCACTTTCCAGGGACCTGACGGACATGACCTGTTATGGCCAAGGATGACAACCGGTGGTGTTGACCATTCGGTAATCCACCTTCTTGCCATTACTACCCCCGAAGGTAACGGGGGAACACCTTATGAAGGGCTTGACGGCGCCATTTTATATTCACGCTCAACTGACGGTGGCGAAACATGGGATATCGAAAACGAACTTCTTGATGGACTTGGTTCTGATATTTACGCCTCTTGGGACGGGGATACTTACGAAATCCAGGCAAAAGGCGATGTTGTTGCTTTCCTTTGTGGGGATTCGTGGAGAGACCTCGTTTTAATGAAATCGACAGATGCTGGCAGTAACTGGACAAAAACAACAATTTGGGACAACCTGTATAAAGACTGGGAACCTAATGCTGGTATGATTACCGATACTTTCTATTGTGCCGATGGTGCAAAAAGCCTTGCATTTGACAACAATGACATGGTACACGTTGCCTTTGGGATCAACCGTGCAATTTCAGAAGATGGTGTTGGCCAATCATGGTACCCCGGTATTGGTGGAATTGCTTATTGGAACGAAAACAGGCCTACATTCTCTAACAACAAACATTCATTGGACCCTTATGGCCATACCGACTCCGAATTGGAAGACAATTACAGTTTGATCGGTTGGACACAGGACATTGATAACAGTGGTGAACTGGACATACTTTGGGACAATATCGCTTTATATTATGTTGGATTGTCATCACAGCCACAAATCCATGTAGATGCGCAAAACAAAATTTTCATTGGTTATTCTTCGGTTACCGAAACTTTTGATGATGGCAACCAAACATTCCGTCATTTGTGGATGCGCACATCTCCTGACCTGGGCACAACCTGGGGCGATTTCCACCATTTGACCGCTAACCTGATCCATATTTTTGACGAAAATGTTTTCCCTGCAATGGCCTCTTATTCTGATGATGCCGTTTACCTAACTTGGCAAACCGATGACCAGCCAGGCCTTGCAGTAAGGGGTGATGAAGATCCTTATGGAGAGAACTTTATCCGTTTCATGAAAATTTTCAAAGCCGATGTGGTAGGTGTAAGCGAAACTGCCGATCTCATTTCACAAAATGATGTTTCACAGAACTTCCCAAATCCGTTCAATGAAACTTCAAGTGTTATCGTTAACCTGAAAACAAAATCCGACCTGAGCCTGGAAGTAGTCAATATTACGGGACAAAGGGTTTTTGAAACAAAAAGCAAAGCTGCTTTTACAGGTGCAAACGTACTTACAATCGATGCTTCCAACCTGACTCCCGGTGTATATTTCTATACTGTAAGGGCTGGTGAAAGCACTGTAACCAAGAAAATGATCGTTGAATAAACTTTCATAGTGCCTGTGTCAATACAGGTTTCAAATCAATAAAAAAGGCTTCCTGAATTCAGGAAGCCTTTTTTGTTAGTATGTATCAATAAAGTCCTTGCTTCTTTCCCCGTAATGCAAATACGATACTCAGCAAAATAAAAACCACACTGATAAAACCTGAAATCCTCCCTAAGTAATCCCCATAGCGGGCATAAAAAGTAATTTTATCATTCAGGTTTATGTTTTGACGGATTGCGGCGGGTTCCCAATATGCGGTTGCCTGTTGGATGTCGCCCCTTTGATCGACAAAACAGGAAACACCCGTATTTGCCGAACGGGCAATATCCCTTCGCATTTCCAGGGCGCGCAAACTTGAAAAGCTCAGGTGCTGTTTGTATCCCGGCGTATCTCCCCACCAGCCATCATTTGTTATCAGGAAAAACGCCTGTGCGCCTTTCTGCACAAATTTTCCGCAATATTCCCCAAAAATGGATTCATAACAAACAAGGGGCGCAATTTTCAAGGTATCGTCCACTACAAAAGGTGTTGGGTTTTTATCTTTGCCGAGTGTCCCGGTCGTACCGCCCAAATCAATTGCATATTTTTCCACGAATTTCAAAATCCCCCAGGAAGGCATCGCCTCTACACCGGGAACCAATTTTGACTTATGGCGGATCTGGATTTTCCTGGTTTTATTGATGAGCAGAGTTGTATTGTAGCTATCGTAATAAAAACCTTGTTCTTTATGAAACCTCACAGTTGCAGGAAGAAGGGCATTATCAGCATACCTTTTATAGGTGGAGGCCCCGATTACATAATTGATATTTGGGTTATTTTGTGTAAAGTCCTCCAGCTTTCGTATGGCTGCCGATTGCTGAAGCCGGCCTTCCCACAAGTAATCCTGCAAAGTGGATTCGGGGCTGATAACAAAGCGTACACTATCATCCAGCAAGGGTGTAGCCACAGCAAGGTTCATTTTTACCACCTTTGTTGCAGGTAATGTGTATTGTTCAGTATATGGATCAATATTGGGTTGGCAAACAACCACTGCCACAGGGTCCTTGGTTTCTTCATAGGTGGAATACATTATGAAGGACAAGAAAACCGGGACAAGAAGAACGACCAATGAAAATGAAAGTTGATAACTGAACTTTTTCATCTCCTTTGCCAAAAAGAACTGCAAGCTTTTAAAAATAAGGATATTTACGGCCAGCACCCAAAACGTACCGCCCAATACACCTGTAAATTCATACCATTGCACCCATTTGTAATAAATCGAAAAGCCGTTCCCCACGTTCAACCAGGTCCATGTCAGGTCCCAGTTCAGGTGAATGTATTCAAAGCTTATCCAATAAAAAACCAGGAAGAAATAGCCTTCCCTTCCTTTCGACAGATTCCTTCGGGTCAAATGATAAACGTTGAACACAATTCCCATCAACATTGCATTCAAGGTCCAGGCAGCAATGGCAGCCGGGGTCGAATTCCATATCCACCATGTGGTGGCCAC
>JAJRTT010000086.1 GCA_024278155.1 Bacteroidota bacterium
ACATCGGAAAACTCAATGACGAGCAAAACCACAAAAAGTGGCGTGATATAAAATTTTTGATCTTTCCTGATAAAAAACTTATGACCGGCCTTGCCTTTATAAATATTGAAAAAACGGGATGTAAAACGGACAACCGGATGGTTTACGGTATCGATTTTTTCTTCGCTTTCTTTATTGAAAAAAAGTCTTATCCCCGTAAAAACCAGGAAAGCCCCGAAAACATATAGTATCCAGTTGAACTTGTGAACGAGTGCCGCCACCGAAAAAATAAAGATAAAACGCATGATAACCGCACCGATTATCCCCCAAACCAATACACGCATATGGTATTTTGAAGGGATCCCAAAACTGCTGAAGATAACGATCATCACAAAAATATTGTCAACCGAAAGGGATTTTTCGATGAAGTAGGCCGTGATATATTCCAGTGCCAGGTTTTTATCGTAAATTTTGATTGCATCAGGGAAGTCTAAATGGTCTATACTTATATTGTGATGATAATCTGCAATTCTTTGAAGAATTTCCTCTTTGGTTGAGATACCATGTATCATATTCCCGTAATGGAGTATAAAAAAGTAGAACCCCACCGACAACAATACCCAAAACGCCGACCAAATAAGGGCTTCCATAAACCCGATTACATGGTCTTGCTTTCGGAACACACCAAGATCCAACAGCAGGATGAAAAATATCCCGGCCAGGAACACAAGGAAAAATTCTATTTCCGGCAAATTAAACATAGGGCAAAAATAGGGAAAGAAAAGAGATGTTTGCGCAATGTTGAAATGTTTTCGGAAAGGGGAAGTGCAAGGGTTGAAAGATGGAATAACGGGAAAATGGGTTGTTGGACAATTGGAACAATGGAATTTCGAATAATTATCCACAAAAAAATAACATTTCTTTGGATTGTGATTAGTGGAAAATAATTAAGTTTGGCGTCACTTCTTTTCACGGACGAGTATAGGTTCTGATTATCTGATTTTCAGAAAAGAAATTGGAACAGATTTGATTTTTTAAGGTAGAAGAAATTTATCGCAAATACAAAAAGCTAAAGGATATGAACATTTACACCGAAATGAACCCCAACCCACTGGTACAATACCTCAACAAACCGGCCGATGATTTTACGAAAGCCGATTTGATCCGCTATATCGAAGACCATGACATTTCCATGGTCAATTTCCGCTATACGGGATGGGACGGAAGATTGAAAGCTTTGAACTTTGTGATAAACAATAAAAAACACCTGGACGAATTGTTGACTTTTGGCGAACGCGTTGATGGTTCCAGCTTGTTCCCGTTTATCGAAGCAGGTTCCAGCGACCTTTATGTGATCCCGCGTTACAAGACCGCATTTGTGAACCCTTTTGCGGAAGTAAGCACACTTGATATTTTATGTTCTTATTATGATAAAAACGGAAATCCCCTTGTGAGTTCGCCACAGTATATTTTGAAAAAGGCGCATGAGACCCTGAAAGAAAAAACAGGCTATACCATGCATGCAATGGGTGAATTGGAATATTATATCATCAGCGACAAGGAAGACCTTTTCCCGGCCACCGACCAAAAAGGTTATCACGAGGCCGAACCTTTTTCCAAATGGGGCGATTTCAGGCGTGAAGCCATGCTGGCCATTGCCGAAGCAGGAGGGGAGATAAAATACGGCCATTCGGAAGTGGGGAATTTTACAGTGGACGATCTGGTGTATGAACAGAACGAAATTGAGTTTATGCCAACGGATATCGAAAGTGCCGCCGACCAACTTCTGGTTGCCAAATGGATATTGAGGACATTGGCTTATAAATATGGCGTTACCATTACTTTTGCCCCAAAAATAACTGTGGGAAAAGCCGGCAGCGGGCTTCACGTTCATACACGTTTGATGAAGGATGGGAACAATGTTTTGGTGGAAAACGGGAAACTCACCGATGTTTCCAAAAAAATGATAGCCGGTTTCCTTGACCTGGCACCTTCGCTTACTTCTTTCGGGAACCTGAACCCGACTTCCTATTTCAGGCTGGTGCCTCATCAGGAAGCACCCACAAATATTTGTTGGGGCGACCGCAACCGTTCGGTTTTGGTAAGGGTCCCATTGGGCTGGACGGGGAAAATTGATATGGCCAACGATGCCAATCCGCAAGAACCTGTCGTGCCCATTGTTTCGCCACAAAAGCAAACCATTGAATACCGTGCTGCCGATGGCTCTGCCGATATTTATACCTTAATGGCGACCCTGGCCGTTGCAGCACGCCATGGCCTTGAAATGAAAGATGCCCTGAAATATGCCGATGAAACCTATGTGGACGTGGATATTTTCAAAGACGAATCGAAAGCGAAAAGTTTGAAACAGCTCCCGGCCTCATGTACGGAATCGGCAAAATCCCTCGAAAAGCAAAAAGACATCCTGATGAAATACGGTGTGTTCACCGAAAGCCTTTTAAATGGGGTCATCAAATATCACAAGCAATTCAACGATCAAAACCTAAGAAAAGAGCTTGCGGACAAACCCGAAGAGGTGATGAAACTGGTAGAGGAATATTTCCATTGTGGATAATGGGCAAAACCTTTTGGGTCTCCAGCGCACATGCCTGCTTCGACCCAAAAGGTTTGTGAACCTGAATGCTTATTCCGGCACCTGGCTTTTATAGCCTTCGCCGGAGGATGATTTTCCGGGGACTTGTCCACCCGAATTCAGGTTGGGCTTCCAATAATTGGTTTCGTCAGTGTTCTGGACCACTCCGTTCAGGTCAAAATCACCATTGTCGTAGCCCGCCTGGCCAAGGCTTGTTTTCCAAACAGCGGTTTCGTCCGTATTTTCCACAATACCGTTACCGTTGCCATCGGCGGCAACCATACCCCAGATCCCGGGCTTGAGTTCCTTGTACCCATTGGAGGCACCATAAACCTGATTGGCCCCAATTGCAAAATTGAATGTAAATTCACAGTCACCATCCAAATTTATGGGGCTGGAAGACATGATACCGAGATGATTCCTGTGAAAAACCACAAGGTAAAGCTCATTTTCTATCGGTGCACTAAAAGAAATCAGGCTTTCCCCATCCAATTGAACAATTTTCCCATTGTTCAAAAGAAACGCAACCTGGTTTTCTTTAATAGTTGACGATGTGGCATTTTCCGGACTTGTTGCGTCCCTCGCCTGTAGCAACAGCCAATCAACAATATTGGTATTTGGTATTGCCGTAACGGATTCACTTCCGTTATAATACCAAATTGCTGATGTATCGGTGTCAAACGGCTGATCGAGGGGGAGCAGGTTATAGTTGTTCAGCTCGGTTGACATCATATTAAGGGATGTTTCATAAGGGCCTTCAAGAAATACCTGCAAGCCTTTTTTGCAAAATGGGGAAACCGATGAAAGGCTCCATTTGCCGTTTTCATCCTTTACCCTTATGAACAGGTGATGACGTCCTGTGCCAATTGTTGTAATGTCGGCAAGGAAATTTTCAAATATAACGGAATCGGGTGAAATGATGATTTCCGAACCATTCCCGAAGCCCGGGTCAACATCAAAGAAATATTCTATTTGTGTAATTGCAGGTGCAGGATACCATACAGCCTCATCAGGGTTGCTGAATTTGTACAAATCTTTCGTAAAAGCGATGTTCCAATTTTCATTTTCATCCTTTGCCCTTACAAAAAATGTATGGAAGCCAATACTCAACGAACTGAAATCGGCATTAAAGACCACTTCCACAAGGCTGTCGGAAGTTACGGGGATATCGGTGCCGTTCCCAAAACCGGGGTCGGTATCGAAAAAGTACTCCATCTCGGTGATTTGCGGGAGCAAACCGGAAATTCCTGCATAAGGATTGGAAAACCTGAATACCTGCGACGTGAAAGCCGTGGCCCATTTTCCGGTTTCGTCTTTGGCCCTTACGAACAAAACATGGAAACCTTTGCCCAACGAACTGAAATCGGCGTTGAAAACCACTTCCACAAGGCTATCGGCAGTTACGGGGATATCGGTGCCGTTCCCAAAACCGGGGTCGGTATCGAAAAAATATTCCATTTGTGTGATTTGCGGAAGTAATTCGGATGTTCC